>DAINAU010000077.1:0-19906 GCA_036733285.1 bacterium | reverse complement strand
TTTTTGAACCGTTTTGAAACCTATATAAATTACAGTGTCTTAGCGTTTTTTTTTAATCTTCAATTTTTTTAAAGTTGAGGAAATCGTGAAACGATTTTCGAATATTATATCTATATAAAGCCGAATTTCCGGAAAAGGATTAAGAGCAAATTATACGGTTATCTTTTTCCGATGAAATCAACGGTTAATAAAAAATATGAAAACGACCCTGAAAAGGGTCGAATTTCAAAACAGCAAATTAAAATCTGAATGAATGAATTTGGGTTCAATCACATCCAATCTCTTCCAATCCCCGCATATTTTTTAACAGGGATTTAATGTGAACCAATGTGAACTTTTAATAAACGAGGGAGTGCTGAAATACAACCGCGTTCGAGGTTGCAGATCGTTAAAACCTTTTGTTTTTTAAAATTCAACCCTTTCAGGATTGTTTTATAAAACCGTAAGAATTTAAAAACGCTCACGATATTCAAGTTTTTTTATTTTTAATGTTGACAAAGTTTATAAGTTTTAGATAATATATAAGCAAAATTAAAAAGGGGGCTGTTTGTTATAAAAAATTATATCGAAAAATTTTTATTAATTTTTTTTATAATATTTGTTATCGAAATTGAAATCTGCGCTTTTGAAAAAAAAATCAGGTTTAGTTTTAGTCCGAATAACGATGCGAGACTTGAAAAAATAACTGAAATAAACAAAATAAGCGTAGCCGGAACTTTTAATAATTGGAACCCGAACGCAGATATTATGGAGAAAAACGATTCGGGTATTTATGAAATAAATATAAATTTACCTGAAGGAATGTATTATTACAAATTGGTGATAAACGGCGTTCTATGGATTGAAGATTTAAATGCGGAAAAAAGTTTAAGGAAGGACGATAGTATGGGATTTAATAATTTTAATTCTGGGTTGTTTGTCAAAGAGCTTGGTTCTGATTATGCAAATTCGGGTTCAGACAAAATAAATACCGGCGCGCTTGTTCATAATAATTCGGAAAAATATTATAAAATATTGTCGCCGGGTAAAATAAAAATTTTATTAAGAACTCTTGAAAAAAATATTGATTCTGCAAGGATTTGTTTTAACGACGGGAAAAAAGAGTCTTTTGAAAAATTGACGGTTGAAAGTTCTGATAACGGGTTTGATTTCTATTCGGCGGAAATATTGTTGAATTCAGGCGAATCGTATTTTGATTATTATTTTGAATTACGGTTTGGGAGTTCAAATATAAATTTTCCTGCGGATAAAAAATATACCGGTTTTACAGGGGTTTTATCCGACATTCCCGAATGGGCTAAAAAAGCCGTATGGTATCAGATTTTTCCGGAACGGTTTCATAATTCGGATAAAACCAACGACCCGAAACTTCGGGATTTGAATGAAGGAGATATTGAAGGGTGGAAAATCAGCGATTGGGTTTCAGACTGGTATTCGGCCGAACAATGGGAAACTGAAAAATACGGAAGCGTTTTTCATTCGGTTTTCAGGCGGAGATACGGAGGCGATTTGCAGGGTATTATAGATAAACTTGACTACTTGCAGGAACTCGGTATAAACGCTATTTATTTAAATCCGATTTTCAGGTCGCCTTCTTTGCATAAATACGACGGTTCGTCGTTTCATCATATAGACGAGAATTTTGGACCGGATCCTGAAGGAGACAGAAAGCTTATTGAATCTGCAAATGAGACTGACGACCCGTTCACCTGGGTTTGGACTTCTGCCGATAAATTGTTTTTAAAATTAATTAAAGAAGTTCATAGAAGAAAAATGAAAATCATAATAGACGGCGTGTTCAATCATTCGGGCAGATTATTCTTCGGATTTCAGGATATAATTAAAAATAAGGAAAAATCAAGGTTTGTGAAATGGTATTCTATTACAAAATGGGATTCGAATCTTGACGACGGATTTGAATATATCAGTTGGTTCGGTCATAAAAGTCTTCCGGAATTTTATAGAACGGAAGAAGGGTTTTATGAAGGTTATGAAAATTATGTTTTTAATATAACAAAACGCTGGATGGCTCCCGAAGGCAACGTTTCAAACGGAATAGACGGATGGCGGCTTGACGTGGCGTATTGCGTTCCGCATAATTTCTGGAAAAAGTGGAGGCGTTGCGTCAAATCAATTAATTCGCAATCGTATATAACCGCTGAAATAATTGAACCGGCTCCGGAATTTCTTCGCGGAGACGAATTCGACGGCGTAATGAATTATCCTTTCACTACCGCTGTTATTCAGTATTTCATTGATAAATCGACTAAAATTTCCGCTGCGGAATTCGATAGAAAATTAAGAGTTTTGCGGGAATTATATCCGAAAGAAATAAATTATATTTTACAGAACCTTATGTCGTCTCACGATACCGCGCGTCTGCGAAGCGTTATAGCGAATCCGGACTTGAATTACGGGGATTGGGGCGGTTATTTCAACAGATCCAAACTTGAAAATAATCCTGATTTTAGAATTGACAGAGGCGGAGAAGAAGAATGTCAAACTCATAAACTTATAGCTCTTTTTCAAATGACGTATTTGGGCGCGCCTATGATTTATTACGGAGACGAAGTCGGAATGACAGGCGCAAACGACCCGGACTGCAGAAAACCGATGTTATGGAAAGAATTTGAATATGAAGACGAAACCGTTCATCCGCATAAAACCAAAACCAAACCTAAAGAAAAAAATGTCGTCGACGAGGATTTGTTTCAATTTTATAAAAAAATAATTCGCGTTAGAAAAGATAATATCGAACTCCAATGCGGAGCATACCGGACTGTCGTCGTTGACGACGAAAAAGGGTTATTCGGTTTTACAAGAACATACGGGAATAACGCGGTTTTTTCAGCGTTTAACGTTTCCGAAAAAAATGCGGAACTTGTTCTGGATATCAATGAAATTTTTCCTGATGTTAAGATTAAATCCGGCGATCTCGCGAATGATTTGATGACTGGCGTTTCTTATAAAATTGAAAATGATAAATTGAAAATTTCAATTTCAAAACGCGGAGCCGTTCTTTTAAAGTATTAAATTTATTGTTCAGACGGAGTATTATATTATATGAAAGAAAATTTTAAAGACAATAACGTTAAACTGGAAAAAAACAATTGCGATAACGGAGCCGGAATAATTTCCCAATCGAATTTTATCCATGATATTATCGACGAAGATTTGAAAACTAATAAGTATAACGGAAGAGTCGAAACAAGATTTCCGCCGGAACCGAACGGCTATCTTCATATAGGACACGCTAAATCCATTTGTCTGAATTTTGGAACGGCGTTGAAATATAAAGGGGAATGTCATTTGCGTTTTGACGATACCAATCCAGAAACCGAAGAAATCGAATATGTCGAATCTATCAAAAACGACGTGAAGTGGCTCGGTTTTGATTGGGGAAAACATTTGTATTGCGCGGCTGATTACTTTGATAAGTTTTATGAATACGCCGAAGAATTAATAAAACTTGGAAAAGCATATATCTGCAATTTATCAAATGAAGAAATAAAAGAATATAGAGGAACCTTGACCAAACCCGGTAAAAACAGTCCTTACAGAGACAGAACGCCGGAAGAAAATCTTGATTTATTCAGAAAAATGGCGGCGGGAAAATTTAAAGAAGGAGAATGCGTATTGCGGGCAAAAATCGATATGAATTCGCCGAATATGAATATGCGCGACCCTATTCTTTATAGAATAAGATTTGAATCGCATTATAAGACCGGAGATAAATGGGTGATATATCCAATGTATGATTTTGCGCATCCTCTCGAGGATTATATTGAAAAAATCACTCATTCGATTTGCACGCTTGAATTTGAAGACCACAGACCTTTATACGAATGGCTGCTGCAGGCGTTGAATTTTAAAGTATATCCGAGGCAGATTGAATTCGCGCGGTTGAACTTGAGTTTTACGGTTATGAGCAAACGGAAACTTTTACAGTTGGTTCAGGAAAAATTCGTTAGCGGCTGGGATGATCCGAGAATGCCTACGATTGCCGGATTGAGAAGAAGAGGTTATACGCCGTCGGCAATATGGAATTTTTGCGAGCGAATTGGAGTTGCAAAAGCGAACAGCGTAGTAGATATTGCTCTTCTTGAATACTGCGTAAGAGAAGATTTGAATATGAAAGCGACCAGGGTTATGGCGGTTTTGCGTCCGTTAAAAATAGTTTTGATAAATTATCCCGACGATAAAACCGAATATGTTGAAGCCGAAAATAATCCTGAAAATCCGGAAATGGGTAAACGCCCGCTTCCGTTTTCAAAAATAATTTATATTGAACAAGAAGATTTTAAAGAAAATCCTCCGAAAAAATATTTCAGATTGTCGCCCGGCAAAGAAATAAGATTGAAATACGCTTATTATATAAAATGCGAAAACGTAATAAAAGACGATTCTGGAAATATAATAGAAGTTCAGTGTTCTTACGACCCTGAAACTAAAGGAGGATGGTCTAAAGACGGAAGAAAAGTTTTAGGAACGTCGCATTGGGTTTCAGCGGCTCATTGTATCGACGCCGAAGTAAGATTGTATGAAAATCTGTTTACCAAATCTAATCCTGACGACGCGGAAGAAAATCAGGATTTTAAATCCAATTTAAATCCAGATTCTTTAACTGTTTTAAAAGGATGCAAACTCGAACCGTCTTTGATGAACGCCGGAACAGCCGATAGATTTCAATTTTTAAGACAGGGATATTTTTGCGTTGATGCGAAGGATTCCGCTCAAAATAATCTCGCGTTTAATCGGATAGTAGCTTTGAAAGACACGTGGGCGAAAATTGAGAAAAAACAACAATAACAGGATAGATTATGAAATTTAAAAATTCCTCCACCAAACAGAATTATGTTTCCAGAATCAATCGCGTGATTGATTTTATAGATGAAAATTTTGATTCGGATTTATATCTTGATGGTCTTGCGGAAATAGCGGCTTTTTCAAAATTTCATTTTCATCGTATTTTTTACGCTATGACCGGCGAAACGTTGAACGATTATATTAAACGCATTCGTCTTCAAAAAGCGACGGTAAAATTGATTTGCAATACCGGTATGAGTATGACTGATATCGCGCTGGACTGCGGATTTAATTCGTCCGCTAATTTTTCAAGAGTTTTTAAAGATTATTATAAAATCTCTCCTTCCGAATACAAATTGAATTTTAAGGATAAATATCGCAATATTTGTAAAACCAATGGCAAGAACCGGAAAGAAATTCTCGAAGAATTTTGTTATAATGATAATGTATTCTCGAAAATTAAAATTGAGAATAACAAGATTCAAAGGAGGATTTTAGATATGAAAATCGAGGTTAAACAAATGCCGGAGTTTAAGGTTATTTATGCGCGACATATTGGTCCGTATAATAAAATCGGCGAAAGCGGAGTCTGGGGAAAAATTTGCAAGTGGGCGGGTTCCAGAAATTTAATTAATCCAAACTCCAAATATATCGGAGTGGGTTATGATAATCCGGAAATAACCCCGGCTGAAAAATGCAGGTATGACGCTTGTATTTCCGTGGATAAAGATGTCGAAGTATCCGGAGAAATCGGAAAAAATGTCATTCCTGCCGGAAAGTTTGCGGTTTGCAGATACGCTGGAAAAGTCGATGGAATAGCCGGAGCGTATCATCATATTTTTGCAAATTGGCTTCCCGACAGCGGATACCAGCCCGGCGACAATCATTCTTACGATATATATTATTCCGCTGATTGCAGCGGTGAAAATAAAGAGTTTATTATGGACATTTGCATACCTGTAAAACCTTTATAAGGAAAAATATTGATACGACTTGAATGTGAAAAAATATCCCGCGGAAAAATAGCGGTAAAATTTTCGGATAATATTGTGAAAATCCTGTCCGTCAGATTATACGATAAACTTTGTATAACCGGCGGACGGGAGATTTCAGATTCGGAAGAAAAAGTTCTGATTGAAAAAATCGATTATTTTCTCGCCGAAGAAATCGCCTTGAGGAAAATCAAAATTAGAAAACGCTCGGAGTTTGAAATCGAATCCGAATTGAAAAAGAACGGGATTAATAAATATGTTATCGGCGTCATTCTTGAAAAATTAAAATCTTTGAGATTAATCGACGATTCTGATTTTGCCGCCAGCTATATTAACGATCAAATTAAATTCAATAAAAAATCATTGAAAAAAATAAAACTTGAATTGTTCCAAAAAAAAATCGGAAGAAATATTATCGAAGAGGCGCTGAGCCGCTATAAAAACGAATCGCCGGATTCATGCGGAGATATTGAAACTTGTAAAAAATTAATATTAAAAAAAACCGCCGACAACCCGCTTATATTGAAGAATAATAAAGAGTTGAAATCTAAAATAATCAGATATTTGCTGAATAAAGGTTTTGATTTTGACGCGGTTAAAAAAAGTATGAATCTCGACGGCAATGATTTTGGGTTTGACGAATGAATAACGGCGGCGTTCCTTTTATCGATGCAATTATTACCTCGTATAACAGACCGAAATTTTTAATCGAAGCGGTTAATAGCGTCGCGAATCAATCGTATCCTAATATCAATATTATTGTTGTGGACGACGGTTCGCGTTATGAACGGCTATCTGAAATCAGCGCTATTAAAAATTCTAAGAGAAAAGTCTATTATGTTTATCAAAAACATAATGGAATTAGTCAAGCGAGGAATACGGGAATAAAAGTGAGCCGTTCCGAATACCTCGCTTTTCTTGACGACGACGATTTGTGGGTTAAAAAAAAAATCGAGTTCCAAATGGACGTTTTACTTCATACCGATTATCAAATATGTTATACTAATGAAAAATGGCTGAGAAACGGCAAACATTTAAATCAGCATAAAAAACATCAAAAATATTCGGGACATATTTTTGATAAAGTTTTACCGTTGTGCATCATAAGTCCGTCGTCGATTCTCTTAAAAAAAAAAATTTTTGACGGGATTGGAATGTTTGACACTGATTTTGAGGTTTGCGAAGATTATGAATTATGGCTTCGGCTTGCTTTAAACTATAAAATATTTTTTTTGGATAAACCGTTGATTATTAAACGCGGCGGTCATCAGGACCAGCTTTCTAAAAAATTACCGGCGATGGATAAATATCGGATTCAGGCTCTTCTGAAACTGTTGGATAGAAATTCAAAAACTATGTCCGCGGATAAAATAAAAATCACTGTTGCCGAAATCGAAAAAAAAAGTAAAATATTAATCGAAGGTTGTAAAAAGAGGAATTTAAATGATGAATCTGAATATTATGAAAGAATTATCGAAGAAAATAAAAGAAAATACGAACTTCTCTAAAAATAAATTCGACGCCGGTTCTCCGGAATACGGTTCTCAGGAATTTAAGTTCGATTTTTCTTTCGCGGAAAACCGTGAATTTTACGATTATATGAATTTTACCGGAATTCCTGTAGTTAATAGATTAAATAAACGGATTTTTCTTTTTAACATTTCCAACAGCGTGATTCGAGAGCAACCTTTTTCAAGAATAATTGAAAATATTCCGGACGAAGAATTGCTGTTTATGATGCATTATGAATTTTTAAGGTTTGATATTTTAAATCCGGTTGTTTTGTCCGAACTGATAAAATATTACTGCGAACTCAGTAAAACGGAATTGGAAACCGTTGATTTTTTGAAATTCGTAGAGGTTAAACCCGTTAAAGAAAATCTTGATTTTTATATAAAACTCGCTTCGTCTGATAAACAAATAAAATTAAAAATTGTCCAAACGCAATTATCTAAAGATATAATTGAATTGCTGGTTATGTTTTCAAAAACCGAACAACTGTATTTGCTTGAATTAATTCAGAAATACAATTATTCTTTAAACGATAAAAAACAAATCATTAATTATATTTTTGATATTGTAAAATCCGGTAAAATTTCTTTTTATGAAATCTCTCGTAAAATCGATGAATTGTCGGAGGCTAAATCCGGCGTTAATATGAAAATACTCGAGTATCTGCGGCAGCTTAGATTTCCGGTTCTCGAACCGATAAGAAAAAAAAACGACGCGGTAATGCGCAAATTGAACGGAGAGCATTGGAAGTTTGAATACGATAAAAATTTAGAAAAGAAAGAATTGATATGCAAATTGATTATCAAGAATCGTTTTGATGCGGAAAAAGTTTACGATGAACTGTTGAAAAAAAAAAAAATAATTGATGAATTTTTTTACGAGTGGCAAGAATAATGAAAAATAACTCGTTTGTCGCTTTTAAAATAATTTTAATATTCCTGGTATTGAATGTTCTGCTTTTTGTTATTTTAATTTTTTTATCGGCAAGATTTTTTTTAAAATCGGAATTCTATCTTTTTAGCTGCCAAACCTTTTTGTTGGTTTTCTTTTTGATTTTCAACTCCGCATTGATTTTTTATCTTGTATTTAAAGAATTAAAAGAACGGAAAAAATTAGAAACCGAACTTCAAAAGATTAATGAAAGTCTTGCTATCGCCAATGAAGAATTAAAAACTCTTGACGAATTGAAAAATAATATCATATCAAACGTGTCGCATGAATTAAGAACCCCGCTGGTTGCGGTTCGCGGTTATTCGGAAATCTTAAAGTCAGGCAAAACCGGTTATTTAAACGAAAATCAACAAAAACAATTAAATATTATTTTGAGAAATGTCGAAAAACTGGTTGAAATAATTGAAAATCTGCTTTCCGCGGCCCGCTATCATTCCGGAGTTGAAAAATTTGAAATGACTGTATGCGACGTCAGAATGATTGTTAAAGAAGCTTTTGAGTTGGGCAAACAGAATTCTGTCGGGAAAAATATCGCCTTTAATCTTAAAATTCCTGATTTTATTATTCTGATTAAAGCCGATAAATTGAAAATTTTTAGAGCTTTAAAAATAATTATCGATAACGCCGTAAAATTTATTGGCGATAAGGGATTAATTGCCGTCTCGGTTGAATCGTCCGAAGAAAGCGGAACAGCAAAAATCAGAGTTAAAGACAACGGCATAGGAATAAACCGTAAAGATATTGGCAAAGTGTTTGACAAATTTTTTCAGTGCGATTTATCGACTAAAAAAAAATTCGGCGGAGCCGGGATAGGATTAACGATTTGCAAAGAAATAATTTGCAGGCATAACGGCGAAATTAAAATTGAAAGTTTGATTGGCGAAGGAACTGAATTTATCGTTTCGCTGCCTTTGTTTAAATCTTGATATTTTTTTCTTCGCGTCGCTGCGCGGAATATCTATGAATCGCCGCGGCTTTTTTGTTTTTTATTAATTTTCGAATATTAATTTTGCTATTATTAATTTTTGATAAACGCATTAAATGTAAAGTGAAGCCTTTCAAAACATATATGCCCGTTTGTATATATAACGTCATTGACGTTATATTTAAATTCAACGGCTTATTATAATTATGTAAATTAAATTTTATCGTTGCATATAAAACTTCTAAAAATCTGAAAACTGGAACGTAAAATACTAATGCGGGTTTCGTGATTAAACATAATTAAGGACCGTCTGGCGTATCAGTCAGGCACATTGTATCTGTTAAATATTCGTCGCGTCCGTCTTTGGCTTCAGAGCAATCCCATACGTTATAAGTTGCGTTTATTCCTTCGGACACGTTTGAACCGTGCGGTTCCACCGCAGTATCCCAACCTTTGGTAATATCAGCCATTGATAAATATTTTTTGAATTCCGGCTCTTCATATTTTTTCATTTTCTTTTACCTCTTTATTTATTCTTGCTATTAAACATCTGACTTCCGGAGATTTGTAAATTGTTCCGTAACGCATAAAACTGACTCCTGGGCATTTGTATTTGCAAAAATCAATAAGATTGCAATTTTTACATCCTTCGATATCTTTATTTTTAACTTTCCTTAATTCATCAAGCCAGTCGCTATTATACCATATATTTTCAAGATTGTCATTAAAAATATTTCCGGCGGATTTCCTCAAAATAATGCAGGGATAAACATCGCCGTTATACGAAATACAGAGTTTGTTTTTTCCGGCGACGCAAATATGCCGGTTTAAAAATTCTTCTCTGTTTTGAGGCGATTCAAGAATTAGTTTCTTTTTATATTTTTTTGCGAGAATTTGGTTTATTTTAATCAGTTCGTTTTCAGGAAGCATCAAATCACAATTGTCGCTTGATTTGTCTTCGCGCGGAAGAAAAGTAAATTCCATAGCGTGTTTATAGTTATTTTCCGAACAAAAAATCATAATGTCTTCCCATTCGCGATAGTTATGTTTCATTATAGCGGTTTTTAAAATGAATTTAATTCCGTTTTTTTTTAACGATTCTATATTTGACATAAGTTTGTCAAAACTTCCCTGAATGCCGGTGATTTTATCATGAATCGCGGATGATACTCCGTAAAAACTGATATGAAATCCTCCAAAATATTTGGACAACCTCAAACGCTTAATAATTTTTTCAGTAAGCAGATGTCCGTTTGTGAATATGGAAAAAATAAATTGGTATTGCTCTGTAAGCGAAATAATTTTGTCGAATTCGGGATGCGTTAAAGGCTCGCCGCCCGTAAAAGTGATTTTAAAACATCCGAGTTTTTGTAAAGAAACGAGAATTTCCTCGAATTTTTTTGAATCGATACAAAGATTTTTTTTTCTGTCGATATAACAATGGATGCAATTAAAATTGCATTTGTTTGTTATCTCGACCATAATATTTAACGGTCGTAATTCCGAAGCGTATAAACCGAATAAATGCTTTGTTTCTTTTAAAATCATTTTTAGCGTCTCATCAATATCAACATATTTCTTGCATTTATGGCAAAGATATTTTTGCGCATACTAAAATATAATAAAAAAACGGCGTTTTGACGACTTTAAAAAACTCCGACTTTAAAAAATGATTATAATATAATAGTTTTTTTTGTCAAACATTCGCGGAAAAATTTTTCCCGATAATCTTCGCGAATTTTAAGAAATCATTTTAAACCGCAAATCATCTTTTCTTTTACGATGCAATCCGGTTTAATGTATTAGAAAAAATATTCTTGCTTTTTTAGTAAAAATATTTTTGATAAGCAGAAATTTTTCCGGTTCATTCGGATTGGGGTTTATAGCTTTTCCCGTTTATCGGGCTTATGGTTAATCAAAAACAAATATTGTTTTTTGGGTTTCAAGAGTTTTTTGGAGAAGCGGACTGCGAATCAATAAGACCTACGGTGAAATCAATCGATTCAATAATGGTATTAATTATACAATTAGCTTTTTCGTTTTCCGGCGAATCGATTTTTTTTCTCAATTCCACAAGGGCTTTAGAATAAGCGATAGTTTTTATTAATTCAAATAAACCGGAATTTTGTTCGAGCAGAATCCGCAATTCGTTTAAATTATTAATATGAAATCTATGCGATTGAACGCTTTTTTTTAAAAGCAGTAATCTTGATTTCATTTCGGGGAAAACTTTCGGATATTGTTTATCCGAATAAGTTTTTATAAAAGCATTAATCATTGATAAATCAAAATCGCCGCCGTTGATTTTTAGTTTTTCAACGGCTTCGTTTAAACTGCAATGTTCGATGCCATCGATATAAGCCCCGTCGTAGGTTGAATTAATAATTCTAAATTTTGCGGTCTTGGCAAAATCGCAATACCATCTGAAATATTCTAAAAGTTGTTTTGTGGTTATTACTGATTTGGATTTTATGCCTTTTAATTCGATTTGGGTTTCGGTAGTTTTAAAAAAAATATTTTCGGAAGTATTGAATTTAGTCAACTGAGTTAATTTGGGTTTTTCATACATTGTTTCAGAACAGTGAGTTTTCATAACGGGATAGCTTAAATCCTGACCAATAAGAATAACGGGATTTAATCCGATATATTCGGCAAATAGCAGAGCCACCGTTGATACGCTGCCGCCCGAGGTTGATAATTGCCCTTTGTGACTGGTTACGCTTTCAAAATAAATTGACGCGGGATAATCCGACACAAAGAACAAGCATTTGTTTTTAAGATGATTAACTACCCGATTGGAACAAATCGGACAGGCGACGAAAAAATTGCGCAATTCGGAATTTTTAAAATGATAATAACTTTTATTTTGAGGGTCTATAGTCATTGTAAAATGCGGGATAATTCCATAATCCAACAATTTGCCGTAGACCGTGTCAACAGCTATGATAATGAATTTTTTTCTATGTTTATACAATTCGGAAATATTATAATCTAATGACGGACCCGCGGCGACTATAACGCCCGGCAGATTCGAAAATTTATTTTTTATGACGTTTATTCCCGGCGCCGCTGCGAATTGATTGAAATTGTTGATTGCGTTGCTGTGAAATATTTCTCCGAAATACGATAATGTTACGGCTTGCGCCATAACATTATCAACGCATTTCATAAGATGATTTTTAATAGCGTTTATTGAAATTCTGTATGCGGATAAAGCTCCCTGAAGAGTTATATAGTATATTTTATTTATGAAAAGCGGATTAAACAATCCGGCGAAACAATTTTGAATTTCAGATTCCGATTCGGAAACCGTTATATTCCATTTATCAATAGAAACCGGAAGTTCAATGATTTGCAGAGCCGCTATTAAAACGTTCAAATCGGGTTCAATTATCAAAAAATAAATATCCGCAACGGATATGATTTTTTTTATATGATAGCCAAGTCCCGGTTTTATAAAAACGGCGAAATCAGTGTCTTTCAGATTGAATTGTTCCGCGATTCGCGCGGCTTCCTTATCGGGATCGTATTTTGAATGAATGTATATCTGCGTATCGTTTGAGTTTTCGCAATACGTAAGCTGTCCGTTTTTTGCGTTTTCAAAATTTATACGGCTTTCGTTTTTTTTTATAGCGGCGCAGATTTCGGAAGCCAATCTGAAATTTTTTTTTTTTATCAGTTCAAGATTTTTTTCAAAAACGTTGTTATTGAACATCATAATTTTTCAATAATTATTTTATGCTTTTCAAAATCGTGTTCCAAGTTTTATAAGCGTCTTCGGATTCGAGCTCAGACATAGGATAACCCGCTTTATAGCTCCAGAACATAATGGAATCAGGTTTTTTTGTTTTGATTAGATTTACCGCTTCAGCGATTTCATTCTCTCGGTTTTTAATGATTTTATAAGCCTGAACCCATATCTCGGATTCCGTTTTAATATCTTTAGAAAGATGAATCAGCTTATTGGAAAAATAATCGACGTATTCGGAAACTTTTTTATTTTTACGCTGCCAGTAGGGATCCGTAGAAATCATATCAATCCCGCCGATAAATTTTATTTTATTCCAATCGGATAATCCGCCCATTGAACTGTCTTCGGTAGGCAGCAGACATATATTGTTTTTTTTGCCGTTTTCTTTTACGTAACCGCATAATTTATTCAACAGAACCGTTATGGAATCATTTCTGAAATCAGCCAAATCATTATTGATTTTATTTTCCGGAAACGGATACCCGTATTTTTTTTCAAACGCGTTTTTGCAAATATCGCAGGCGCATCCCCACACTCCCGTGTCTTTTTGAAAATCTTTAAAATAAAAATGAGGTTCGTCCCAAAAAATATAATCGCAGCCTGTCTCGACAGCTTTTTGCGACCAGTCGAATAAAAGTTTTTCAGTAACCGGATTATTTATGCATGCGGAACCCGCAGGTTTTCCGGAATTGTCTTTCTGCCATATTTCAGGGTAATCAACGAGCCATTTTGAAAACGCCTCGCCTCCGAAAATTCCAAGAACGCCCCAAGGATTCAAATATACGGTAAACCCTGCGGTTTTAGCGGTCTCGACAAGTTTGCAAATCGTTTTATGATAAAAAAAATAATCGTTTTCGCTAAAAGTAATCAGAACCGTGTCAAATCCGGAATTTTTCAAATGTTCGATTTCAATTTTAAAATGTTCCGGAAACCTGCATCCGAAAAAACTGCATCCTATTCTCATTTAATAAATACCGCCTATGATTTTAAAATTAACCGGTAAAATGCGGCAAAACATTTTTATTGGTTTTGCATTTAATTAGACTTGCCCCGCCAATCCGATGAAATCAAATTGTCAGGCGGCGGCTAAAACGTTATTCTTTAACTATATCGGCGATATACGAAACTCCGAAAACCGCATTGTCTATTTTTGTGTTATCAAGCAGATGACGCATATCGAGAAACTCTCCGTCTGCGAGGAATTTTTTTATAGCGTCGTCTAAATAAATAGTTTTTTCGAGAGGTTGATTTTTTTTAAAAACGACTCCGTGATTATGAAGATACGTTTTCTGGTTGCCTTTGTTCGCGGGGTGCGTATAAGACATAGAATTGAGCAAATCCTGATTCAAACCTGATAAATCCGAAGTTAAATCAACTCCAATCCCGAAACTTATCATTATTTCATTTTCAAATTTCGGGTCGTTATTCAAATCGACCCATTCCGCGATATTATCTTTATGCATAACCATTTCATTATTTGCGGGTTTATTTTTTTTCAAAGGAGATTTTTTTAATCCTGAACTGTATAAACCTGATAATTCGGAAATCATCGCAACGCTTGCTATTCCTTTAAAGAAACCGCGGTTTTTCTTGGCGAATTCAAAAATAAAGGAATATATTTCCGCCAGCGAAATTCCGGATGAATTTTTTGAGGCGATAAAGAAAATATCGTTGAACGGTCCGTTTAAAGCGACGTTAAATCCGGTGTATATAGTTATTTGACCGGTATCTTTTGCCGGAATTAAAAAATCCGGAGTATCGTTTCCGTCAGTCGGAAGCCAGACCATAGCTCCGCCTATCGTAATCATTTCTCCAAACAGTTCGGCGCCTTCTTTTATTTCGGAACCGAGAGCTCCAAGCCCTATTGAATACTCGGTTTCTGAAAACCTTCTTGAAAACATATCTTTATCTTCAATAGAGGAATAAAGAACTTTGGAAATATCGCCGACTACTTTTAGAAAGGGTTTTCTGTTAGTCATAGAATAAAAATCAAAATACAGATTATCGGATTCGTTAGAATATAATCCTTTTTTATTCGAATCGCCAGCCGGTTCGTTTTTTCCGGAGATTACAGATTCCGCTTCTTCAAGCGAAGAATAAATTCTGAAAAATTTATCAAATCCTGCCATTTGCAGAGCGTTTAACGAAAACATTTGAAGATTGCAAAGGAGCAACGCTCCGGATTTCTGAGATAGTTTTTTATGAAGAGCGACAAGGATTCTTATTCCTCCGCTGCTTAAATACGATAATTTTGAAAAATCCAGAATCAGGTTTTTATCGTTTTCTTTTATAATTCCAGAAATTATTTCTTCCATTTTTTTTGCGCCAAACGCGTCCAGGCGTCCTTCAATACGCAAAATAAGAACATTATTATTTCTCGATTCAAATACGTTCATTTTTTTCCCCTTGTAAAAATAATATAAAATTTTAAAACACAATTTACAAAAAAACAATCAAATTATACAAGCGTAAATAAATAAAATTAAAAATCAAAATAAAATAATTGACATAATTATAAAAATCAATAAAATGTTCCATATGAAAAAATATAACGTTGTTTCAATAATAAGCGAATCCAGTTCGGAAAATATTCAAAAAAATATTCTCGCCGCATTTGAAAACATCGACGAAGCGTTCGGTTTTTTAGACCAAATCTTTGTGAAAAACAAATATAATCCTGAAATGAAAGACGTATATTTTGACGGAAAAATTCTAACTATGTTTAATTCCGGAGCAAACTGTTATTCGAGTTATAAAGTAATTGAAATTGAAGAATGACTAAACCGTCCGGATTTATTCCGGCATAAATATCATATATTTTATAAGGAGGCTTAAGCGATGTCAATTTCAACCAATCATTGTAAATGTAATGAATTGACTGAAGAACAGAAGTATGAAGCTTTAAACAAAGTCATAAACGATTACAGCCGCAATCCCGATAATTTGATACAAATACTTCATATTTCGCAGGCGATATTCGGATTTATCGCCTTAGATACTCAAAAATATATAGCAAAAGAACTCGATTTGCCGCTGTCAAAAGTCAGCGGAGTAGTTACGTTTTATTCTTTTTTTTCAACCAAACCGAAAGGCGAATATTCTATAAGAGTATGCCTTGGGACAGCGTGTTATGTTCGCGGCGGAAAAAAAATTCTCGATAAATTAAAAGAAATTCTCGGTATAGAAGTCGGAGAGACCACAAAAGATTTAAAATTTACGCTTGAAGTAATGAGATGCATAGGAGCTTGCGGACTCGCGCCGGCTATAACAATTAATGACAAAGTCTATAAGCAGGTAAATCCCAACAAACTTCAAAAAATAATCGGAAAATATCAATAAATTAAAAACCTTTTTTTCATTCTCATACAAATAAATCAAAGGGGTGGAATATATGTCGACAAAAATTTCCAGATATGAAGATTTAGAATCCATAAAAAAAGAATTTACTGAAACCGAAAAAAAATACAAATACATAGTTCAAATTTGTTATGGAGCCGGATGCGTGTCTTCAGGCGCGAAGGAATTTAAAGAGGCGTTTGTTCAAGAGCTTGAAAAATACGGATTAACCGGTCAGGTAAAAATTAATCTGACCGGATGCGTAGGTTCGTGCGACGCGGGTCCTCTTATGATAATTCAGCCGGACGATGTTTTTTATTGCGGTCTTAAAGCGAAAGACGCGTCTGTAATAGTAAAACGGCATTTAATAAAAGGAATAATAATAGAAGACTTATGCTATAAAGACAAATCAACTGGTAAATACGTTCAAAAATTTTCCGATATTGATTTTTTCAAAAGACAGAAGAAGAACGTTTTGAAGAATTGCGGAAAAATTAATTTTGATTCGTTTGTGGAATACGTCGCTAACGACGGATATTTCGCGTTAGCCAAGGTTTTATTGAAAACGTCGCCCGATGCTGTAATTGACGAGATCAAGAAATCTGGATTACGTGGCAGGGGCGGCGGCGGGTTTCCGACCGGCGTAAAATGGGAAGCGGCTAAAAAAGAAAACAGCGATGAAAAATACGTGGTCTGCAACGCTGACGAAGGCGACCCGGGCGCTTTTATGGATAGAAGTTTAATTGAAGGCGATCCGCATTTGATAATTGAAGGAATGGAGATTGCCGGATACGCCATAGGCGCGAATAAAGGAGTCGTCTACGTAAGAGCCGAATATCCGCTTGCGGTAGAACGCCTTGAATTCGCGATAAAACAAGCGCGCGAATGCGGAATGCTGGGTAAAAATATTTTAGGAACAAAATTTGAGTTCGACATGGAAATAAGAATTGGAGCGGGGGCGTTTGTATGCGGCGAAGAAACCGCATTGTTAGCTTCGGTCGAGGGAAAACGCGGAGAGCCGCGCCAGAAACCGCCGTTTCCGGCTCAAAAAGGATTGTTTGGAAAACCCACGGTTTTAAATAATGTGGAAACGTTCGCTAACGTTCCAATGATTATTTTAAATGGTTCTGAATGGTTTGCTTCTATTGGAACCGAGAAAAGCAAAGGAACAAAAGTGTTTGCGCTTGCCGGAGATATAAACAATACCGGACTTATAGAAGTGCCGATGGGATTAACGCTTGGAGAAATAGTATATGAAATCGGCGGCGGGATTCCAAAAGGCAAACAGTTTAAAGTCGCTCAAACCGGAGGACCTTCCGGCGGCTGTTTAACCAAGGAACACCTTAACGCTCAAATGGATTATGATTCGCTCGTCAAACTTGGAGCTATAATGGGTTCCGGCGGATTGATATGTATGGACGAAGACACCTGTATGGTCGACGTCGCGAGATTTTTTATGGATTTTGTTCAGGACGAATCTTGCGGAAAATGCGTTCCATGCCGCATAGGAACAAAGAGAATGCTCGAGATATTAGAACGCATAACTCAGGGTCAAGGAAAAGAAGGCGATATCGAATTATTAATCGAACTTGGAGAAACGATAAAACAAACGGCGTTATGCGGATTAGGGCAAACGGCGCCGAATCCGGTGTTAAGCTCTATAAAATATTTTAGAAACGAATATGAAGAACACATCAGAAATAAATATTGCCGCGCCGCGATATGCGGAAATCTTTTTATATCTCCCTGTCAGAACGCCTGTCCGGCAGGAGTGGACGTTCCGGGATATATCGCGCTGATAGCCGCTGGCAGAGTTCAGGACGCTTATAATCTAATCAGAAAGGAAAATCCGCTTCCCGCAGTATGCGGCAGAGTATGCACGCATCCCTGCGAAAATAAATGCAGACGGGGACAGCTTGACGAACCTATAGCTATAATGGATTTAAAAAGATACGCGTCTGATTTTGTTTTAAAAGCCGGCGAACCTTATATGGATTTGGTATTTCCGAAGAATGGGAAAACTATTGGAATAATAGGAGCCGGTCCTTCGGGACTGACTTGCGGATATTATCTTGCGCGTCTGGGATACGATGTTACAATATACGAAGCCCAACCCGTAGCCGGAGGCATACTCGCTTTTGGAATACCGGAATACCGCCTTCCTAAAGAGATGCTCGAGAAAGAAATAGATTCGATAAGACGGGTGGGAGTAACAATTCTTACAAACAAACATATTGGAAACGATAAAGAATTTGAAGAACTCAAGAAAAAACATAACGCCGTGTATGTCGCTACCGGAACTCAATTGTCGAGAAAAGTCGGAGTCGAAGGAGAAGATTTAAAGGGAATATATCACGGGCTTGATTTTTTGAGGGATTCAAATTTAAACAAACCGGTAGAGATAGGAAAAGTAGTCGCTGTAATAGGAGGGGGAAATACCGCGATTGACGCGGCGCGCGTCGCTATAAGAAAAGGCGCGGGAGAGGTTCATCTTTTATACCGCAGAACTCAAGATGAAATGCCGGCGGATAAACGCGAAATCGAAGACGCTATTGAAGAAGGCGTAAAACTTCATACTTTAGTCGCGCCGGTAAGATTCATAGGAAAGAATAAGGTAACTCAAATCGAGTGCGTTAAAATGGAGGTTACCGGATTTGATACGAGCGGCAGAAAGAAAACCAAGACAATAAAAGGTTCGGAATATATGTTCGACGTGGATATGGTAATACCCGCGGTCAGTCAATATTCCGATTTTCCGTTCATACGAAAAGACGAAGTAGAATTAACGGAATGGGGAACATTTGTTACCGACCCTGAAACGCAAATGACTTCAATTCCGGGAGTTTTTGCAGGAGGCGACGTAGTCCGCGGTTCAGACGTTGTAATCACCGCAATAGCCGACGGAAAAAAAGCGGCAAAATCAATCGATAAATTTCTCGGAGGGTCGGGTCAATTGAATACCGGCGAACCGATAGAAATTCCAAAAGCCGCGACGGACGCGGAAGTGGTTGAGCACGAGAGATTCACGATGAAATATTTAAATCATGAAGACAGGAAGAATAATTTTGAGGAAGTGGCGCAGGGATTCCATAAATTAAACGCTATTGCCGAAGCTATGCGTTGTCTGCGCTGCGACGCAAGATAAGAATAATTCGAAAAAACGGAAAACAGACGTTTTATCTGAAACCAAAAATATTCGGGAGGCGACAAATGATTAATTTGATAATAAATAAAAAGAAAATATCGGTGAAAGAAGGAACCACCATACTTGAAGCGGCAAAAGAAAATAATATAATTATTCCTCATCTATGTTATTGCGAAGGAATGCATGCAACTGGCGCGTGCAGATTATGCGTCGTTGAAATCGACGGATTCAGGACGCTGCAGCCGTCATGCGTAACCGAAGCTAAAGAAGGAATGGCAATAAAAACAAATTCCGACAAAGTTAGAAAAGCGCGTAAAGTGATTTTTGAATTAATGTTGTCAGACCATCCGAAAGAATGTCTTATATGTTCGAGAAATCACGTATGCGAATTTCAGAAATTAGGGGAAATGCTTCAAGTGGAAGAATTCAGGTTTGAAGGCGAAAAATCAAAAAACGTAATCGACGCTTCAAGCGTAGCTATTGAATTG
>DAINAU010000076.1:0-20427 GCA_036733285.1 bacterium | reverse complement strand
ATCGGAAAAGGATAACCGTATAATTTGCTCATAATCCTTTTCCGGAAATACGGCTTAATCCCAGATAACTGCATTAGACGTAAAGTAGCGATTCCAAATGGAATCGCTTAAGCGGTTTCTTTGAAACCGCCTTTTTCTAAAACATAGATATATTATTGCGATTTAAAATCGCAATTTATGTTAAAACTTCTAAAAACCCGAAAACTTTTTAAATTTACGGCTTTAGCCGTAAATCATATATTTTTAAGATTTTGAAAAATTGTCTGAAACAAGTATTCTATGCTGTCTGAACAATTTTTCAAAATCCTTATGCAGTTTTGGGGTTAAATCGATTTTCGGAATTAATTTTTTTCTGATATTTTTAAAAACAAATCATAGTATTTTTTAGTCATATCGGAAGTTTGGAAATATTTATTAATTCTTGTTTGACCGTTCAATCCTAATTCTTTTCTTTTATGACTTTGAAGCAAAATTATGTTTTCCATTTTTTCGGCAAGGCAGGATGCGTTTTTGGGTTCTATCAAAAAACCGTTAAATCCGTCTTCGACTATTTCAGAATTGCCTCCAACGTTTGTGGCGATGATTGGCAGACCCGAAGCCGCCGCTTCAAGCAAAACGCAAGGAAATCCTTCCCATAAAGAAGGCATTACGAAAACGTCGGAACACCACAACCATTCATTAAGATTGTCGACGTTTCCGGGGAACGCGATATAATCATTCAGATTTAAATTTTCCGAAAACCGTTTTAATTCAGAAAATAATTTTCCTGAACCGGCTATGACAAGTTTAAATTTATATCCCTTATTTTTCAATATTCGGGCGGCTTTTATTAAAAAATCAAAACCTTTGTATTTAACGAACCTTCCGGCGGCAATAAATATAAATTCGTTATTTGAATTCATATTTTTTTGTTTAAAAGATAAAATATCATTCTCAGAAAATATATTTTTATAAAATTCGGAGTCAACGCCGTTAAGTATCACGTTCAATTTATTTTTTTTAGCGATATTTTTGCGCAGAAAATAATCAGCCGCGGTTTGAGAAACTATAACGCAGGAATCGGCGGCGCAATCGGTAAATCTTATGAGTAATTCCCTGAATTTTGTATCTATGAAATTATTTCCGATATAAATATTATGAAAATTTGATATGACTTTGCATCCCGCGATTTTTCCAATTATTCTAGCGAGCATATCCGAATGAAACATAAAAGAACTGATAATATCCGGATGAAAATTTTTAATAAATTTATATAGTTTGAAGAAAAAGATGATATCGAATATTCCCGAACAATGCAGATTGGAGACCTGTATTCCTTCTTTAATTATCTTATCGGCGATGATTCCGTTTTGTTTTAAGGCAATTACAACCGGCAAAAATTTGGTTTTATCAATATTTTTCAAGATATGATATAATATAAGCTCGGCGCCGCCGGCATCTGCGCCGTTTATGATAAAAATAATTTTTAGGGGTTCAGATATAATTTTCATTGTTTTTTATTTTTGGAGTTCAAGTTCAAACCGTATTTTTTTATTTTATACTGCAAATCGGTTCGGCTGATTCCAATTGTTTCAGCGGTTTTGCTTTGATTATTATTATTTTTTTTTAATTGTTCCCGTATTATTCTGGTTTCGAGATCTGAAACGAGTTCGGGAAGTTTTAAAGATTTTAAAGAAAGCGGCGCGTCAAGATTATCGGAATTAATACTTACAGAAAAAGATTTTTTTTTAATTTCAACGGGCGTTGATTTAACGTCTATAACAGAATCGTTTCCGCAAACGACTATCATACGTTCAATAATATTTTCAAGTTCGCGAATGTTGCCGGGCCAGTCATAATCAGTTAATATTTCCACCACCTGATTATCGATTTTTTTTATTTTTTTACCTGTTAAATTAACGTATTTTTTTATAAAATAATTTATTAATTCCGGTATGTCGTCTTTTCTTTCCCGCAAAGGGGGAATGGTTATTGGAAAAACGTTTAATCTGTAAAATAAATCCTGTCTGAATAAATTTTGAGCCACCATTTCTTCAAGATTTCTGTTTGTGGCGGCAATGATGCGCGCGTCGGTTTTGATAGTTTCGGAACTCCCGACTCTTTCAAACTCGCGTTCCTGTAAGACTCTTAAAAGCTTCATTTGAGTCATTAAAGGTATTTCGCTGATTTCATCTATAAATAAAGTGCCTTTATCTGCGAGCTCGAATCTTCCGGTTCTGTCTTTATACGCCGATGTGAAAGCACCTTTTACATGACCGAACAGTTCGGATTCAAGGAGTTCGGAAGGGAGAGCTCCGCAGTTCAATTTTATAAAAGAATTGTTTTTGCGCGGGCTTCTGTTATGAATATATCGGGCTGCAAGCTCTTTGCCGGTTCCGGTCTCTCCGTATATCAACACCGTGGAGTTGACTACCGCCACTTTTTCTATATCCGACAAAACTTTATTTATTCCTTTAGAATGACCTATCATTTGTTTGTAATCAAAAATATTTTCGATTTCTTTTGAGAGATATTCGTTGTTTAACGTTAATTTGATTTGTTTGACAATGTTATCGATTTTTTTTTCAATTTCATCGATTTTGAAAGGTTTTAAAATGAAATCGTATGCGCCGCACCGCATAGCTTCAACCGCCGCGTCGATTGTTCCAAACGCCGTTATAATCATCACTTCAATATCGGGGTAATTCAATTTTACGTATTTTAAAATATCAAGACCGGAAATCCCGCGCATTTTTAAATCAGTAATAATAATATCAAAATTGCGGGATTTAAGGAGTTCTACTGCGCGCTCTCCGGATTCCGCGGATTCGGTTTTGTATCCTTTTTCTGTAAAAGTTTCAGTTAATATTTCGCAAATGCTTTTATTATCGTCGACTATCAGAATTGTTATCATAAAAAAAAATATAGAACAAAAAAAATAAAAATCAATTATTTCTTGAGTATTTTTTCTTTGTTTGATATAATTACGTAAGAAACTGGAAAAAATCGGTTGATAAAAATATTATTTGGAGTTTGACTCAATTATTATGAAAAAAGAAATTAGAAAACATTCGATAGAGCGGAATTCAACGGAAACTAAAATTTTTGCCGAATATATAATAGACGGTTCAGGCAAGTATTCGATAGATATTCCGATTGGTTTCCTTAAACATATGCTCGAATTATTCGCTAAACACGGATTATTCGATATATCAATAAAAGCCGCAGGCGACGTTGAAGTGGATTTCCATCATACGGTAGAAGACATTTCAATATGTCTTGGAATCGCTTTTAAAAAAGCTCTCGGAGATATGAAAGGAATTAAACGCTACGGTTTCTTTATTCTGCCTATGGACGAATCGCTGGCGGAAGTATCAATTGATATTTGCAACAGACCGTTTTTGAGTTATAACGTTCAGTTTCCGGCTGAACGAACCGGCAACTTCGACGTCGAACTCGTAAAAGAATTTTTTGAAAAATTCGTAATACATTCGGGAATCACGCTGCATATAAATTTGAAATCCTGCTCGAATATTCATCACGGAATAGAAGCGGTTTTCAAATGTTTTGCGAAAGCGTTAAACGCGGCTTGTTCAATAGACGAAAAAATAGACGGTCTTAATACGACTAAAGGAATATTTTAAAATATGAAAGGATTAATTTTATACTACAGCCGCACAAATAAAACAAGATACGTTGCGGAAATATTAAAAGATACGCTCGATAAACTCGATATGTTTGAGATTATCGAAAAAAATTTTTCATTAAGATACGGAATATTCGGTTTTTTTAAAAGCGGATTCGATTCGATGTTTAATAAAAAAACCGATATAGTTAAGACTCCTGATTTCAGTATTTACGATTTAATCGTAATATGCTGTCCTGTGTGGGCGGGAAAACCCGCGGTTCCGATGCGTCAGATAATTGAAGATAATTCGCTTATTCTTCAGAATAAAATAAAATTTATTATTACGACGAGCGGAAGCAAGAATTTAAAAGCTTTCCGGTTATTAGAAAAATTATCGGGAAAAGTCGAGACCTCAATTAATTTCTCCGCTTTATCAAACGAAAAGCCCAAAATAAAAGCCCTTATAGATTCGGATATTCAAAATCTTGCAAAGCATATTTCGGCTAAATTATAGATAAACGCAATTTTTTTAATTTTAAAGGAACAATATGTATTATACGATTGTTAAAACATTTGGTCCAAAATTCGATAATGATGCATGGCAAAGATATCTTGAATTTTCAAAATTAACACAAATCAGTAATTTTTGTTCTTTAGACGGTATATTATGCCCTTCTTTATTTGCGCCAAAATCAGACGATGATTGGGAAAATTGTTTTAAAGAAGATTGTAAAACACATTTATTAACTAATCTTGACTATGCAAAAAATAAATGAAAGAAAATTTGAGGAGAAAATATAATGGCGAATGATTTTGATTTGGAAAAAACATTGTGGGCGGCGGCTGATAAATTACGCAGTAATATGGACGCGGCGGAATATAAGCATATTGTTTTGGGCTTAATTTTTTTAAAATATATTTCTGACGCTTTTAATGATTTATACGAAAAATTAAAAAACGGAAAAGGCGAATTTGAAGGCGCAGACCCTGAAGACGCAGACGAATATCTTGCTAACAATATTTTTTTCGTGCCTGAAAAAGCGCGCTGGCAATATTTACAGGACAGAGCAAAACAGCCTGAAATCGGAAAATGGATTGACGAGGCAATGGACGCTATCGAAAAAATAAATATTTCATTAAAAGGCGTTTTGCCAAAAATTTACGCAGACCCTGAATTAAATAAACAGCGGTTAGGCGAATTGATCGATTTGATTGGGACAATCGGATTTAATCAGAGCGGGCATAAAGCAAAAGATTTACTCGGTAGAGTGTATGAATATTTTCTCGGACAATTTGCCGACGCTGAAGGCAAAAAAGGCGGGCAATTTTATACGCCTGCTTGTATAGTTAAATTGTTAGTTGCAATGATAGAGCCGTATAAGGGCAGAGTTTATGACGGATGTTGCGGGTCAGGAGGTATGTTTGTTCAAAGCGAAAAATTTGTTGAAGAACATCAGGGCAATATAAAAAATCTTTCGATTTTCGGGCAGGAATCTAATCCGACGACTTTGCGGCTCGCGAAAATGAATCTTGCTATTCGCGGAATTGACGCAAAAATTGAACTCGGCGATACTTTTTTGAATGATAAACACAAAGATTTAAAAGCTGATTTTATACTCGCTAATCCGCCGTTTAATGTGAGCGACTGGAGCGGCGAACAGTTGCGCGACGATATCCGCTGGAAATACGGCGTTCCGCCTGTTGGTAACGCAAATTATGCGTGGCTTCAGCATTTTGCGCATAAATTAAGTCCAAACGGTTTTGCCGGGATTGTGCTTGCTAACGGCAGTATGAACAGTAATTCAAGCGGCGAAGGCGAAATTAGAAAAAATATGATTGAAGCAGATTTAATTGATTGTATGGTTGCTTTGCCATCGCAATTATTTTATAATACAATGATTCCGGCGTGTTTATGGTTTTTATCGCGTAATAAAACAGATCACGGTAGGGGCAGGGTAACCCTGCCCCTACAACGAAATCGGGTTGGTGAAATTTTATTTATTGACGCGCGAAATCTTGGAACAATGATAAACCGCAGAAATAAAGATTTAACTGATGACGATATAAAAACAATTGCGGACATTTACCATAACTGGAGAAATAAAGAAGGAAAGTATGAAGATAAGGCAGGCTTTTGTAAATCGGCAACGCTTGAAGAAATAAGAAATAACAATTATGTTTTAATGCCCGGACGCTATGTCGGCACAGAGGAAGAAATAGACGACCTGCCTGCGCCGCGACCGAATACCTTTTATGTTTATGCTATTAAATGCGATAATGACAGTATATATATTGGTCAAACAGATAATTTAATAAGAAGATGGAAAGAACACAGAGACGGAAAAGCATCCGATTGGACAAAAAAATATAAACCGTTAAAAATTGTTCATTATGAAGAGTATTCAAGCAGAGAAAAAGCAGTAGAAAGAGAGAAAGAATTAAAAACAACGTCTGGTCGTAGATGGTTAAAAGATGAAATAGAAGCCGGTCGGGCGCGGCAGGCAGGCGGAATTCCGTTTGATGAAAAAATGAATGCGCTCACAGCTAAACTTGCAGAGCAATTTTCAAAAAGTTCTGAACTTGAAAAAACAATAAAAGTAAATTTAAAAAGTTTAGGATATAAGATTTAACTTTTTTACTTGGATTTCACCTGTCTGCCGACAGGCAGGCGGATTTTCACTGATAAAAAGTATTCAAATAAATTATAAAAATGGTGATGATAAATATGGATTTAAAACAGATTGAAGACGCAATTTTGAGATTTAGAGAAATGTATGATCAATATAATAAAATAGATGAATTACAGCCGCTAATGCAGGAAGCTGTTAAAGAATCATTATTACAGAGATTTGAATATACTCAGGAAATTGCATGGAAAATTGCAAAAAAATATCTTGTTGAACAGGAAGGATATTCAAATGACATGGGTCCAAAAAAAGTTATCAGGATTTGTGGCGAATTAAATTTGCTGAATGCTGAAAACTGGCTTTTATATTTACAAAACAGGCAGGATATATCGCACGATTACAGCGGCGCGAAAGCAATTGCTGTTTTGGAATCAATTCACGAATTTAAAGATGAAATCAACAGATTTTATAATACGCTCAAAGAAAAATTACAAAAAAACGGCGGAAATGTATGATTGATGTTCGCGAAGATTTTTTGAAAATAATCAAAAATATATTAAAACAAAATGTTCCTGACTGTGAAGTCCGCGCATTTGGAAGCCGTGTTGATTGGACTGCGACTGATTCGTCGGACCTTGATTTAGCGATTGTCGGCAAAGAAAAACTAAACTGGAAAATAATCGCAAAACTGAAATCAGTATTTGAAGAATCAATTTTGCCGTTCCGAGTCGACATCCTTGACTGGCATTCAATACCTGAAAATTTCAGAAAAAATATTTTAAAGAAGTTTGAGGTGATACAGAAGATTGAAATAAGCAAATTTAAAAATCGGAAAATATATAGATTTTCCGATTTTGTTTTAATAAATCCAATTATAAAATTAGATAATCAAAAAGAATATTCATTTGTAGAAATGAAAGATTTATCTGAAAACAATAAATATGTTTATCCTTCAAATAAAAGAAAACTTTCTGGAGGAGCAAGATTTCAAAACCATGATACTTTGTTTGCCCGTATTACTCCTTGTCTTGAAAACGGTAAAATATGTCAAGTGAAAAATCTTGAAAATGGAGTTGGTTTTGGATCTACTGAATTTTTAGTTTTCCGCGGTAAATATAATATATCTGACAATGATTTTGTCTATTATTTATCACGTTCTGATATTGTCAGACGGTTTGCAGAGCAGAATATGATTGGAACATCAGGTAGACAACGAGTAAGCAAAGATTCATTTGATAATTTAGAAATCGAAGTTTCAGATTTACATACGCAAACTCGTATTTCAGCAATATTATCCGCATTAGACGACAAAATAGAATTGAACCGCGCGACGAATAAAACGCTTGAAGAAATTGCGCAGGCTATTTTCAAAGAATGGTTTGTTAATTTTAATTTTCCTGCCTCGCCGGCAGGCAGGCCCGATGAAAACGGCAATCCATACAAAGACAGCGGCGGCGAGATGATTTCCCGCGAACAATCCGTAGGGGCGGGGTCATCCCGCCCCAATAACACGTTGTCATCCCGCCCCAATGTAAAAATCCCGAAAAATTGGCGGGTGATGAAATTAGGAGAAATTGGTTGTTTTAAAAATGGAATAAATTATTCAAGAGATGAAAATGGCGAAAGTGAATATTTTATTGTTAATGTGAGAAATATTGTTGAAAGTAAATTTATCAATAAAAATAAGCTTGATAAAATTATGATTGATAAAAAAAAAGCAAAACCATACGAACTATTGGCTGACGATATTTTGATTGTTCGGAGCGCAAGTCCTGGTGAAACTGCAATTTTATTGCAAAATGAAGATGAAATTATATATTCCGGTTTTACCATTAGATATAGATTTGATAATAAGAATTTATTTTTTTATTTATTTTTTGTATTTCAAAATTTGAAAAATATATTTAATAATTTATCAAATGGAACAACATTAAAAAATATAAATCAAGAAATGCTAAATCCACATCAAGTGATTATACCCGATGATTTGACAATAAAATTATTTAATAAAATTATTATTCCAATATTTAATCGGATACAATGTTTAAACGAACAATCTGATTTTATTGCGCAAATCCGCGACGCATTATTACCAAAATTAATGAATGGTGAAATTGATGTTTCGGTGGTGGATTAAATTATTGGGCGGGATGCCCCCGCCGAAATAAATATGGGGCGGGAGAACCCCGCCCCTACCAAAACCGTTGAAAATGGAAAACGATGAAATGCAATGTAATTGAAAAATATATGGCAATGGACGAAAAAATAAAATATAATCCTGAAATACATCATCGACGGTCGATACGGTTGCGCGGATATGATTATTCGCAATGCGGCGCTTATTTTATAACAATCTGCGTTCAACACCGTAAATGTTTATTCGGAAAAATTGTGAATGGCGAAATGATATTAAACGAATACGGAAAAATCGTGGAATTATGTTTAAATGCTATTTCAACACATTATCAAAATGTAATATTGGACGAATATATCATTATGCCCAATCACATCCATATCATAATAATCGTAGGGGCGGGGTCATCCCTCCCATATACCCAAATAAATATTGGGCGGGAGAACCCCGCCGAAATAAATACAGGGCGGGAGAACCCCGCCGAAATAAATACAGGGCGGGAGAACCCCGCCGAAATAAATACAGGGCGGGAGAACCCCGCCCCTACGATTGGAAATATTGTTGGTTATTTTAAATATATGGCAACAAAACAAATAAATGATGTTATAAAAAATGGCGTTCAAAAAATATTTCAACGAAATTATTACGAACATATAATCCGTAATGAAAATGAATATAATAATATTGCGCAATACATAATTGACAATCCGAAAAATTGGTCGGTTGATAAAAATTATATTGGCGGTAATTTATGATTTTATACGAATCTGAAATCGAACAAATAACATTAGACATATTGAAAGAATGCGGATATGAAATATTATTCGGACCGGATATTTCAGAGGGATTATATAAATTACGCGATTATTCAGATGTTGTTTTACAAACGCGCATTCAGGAAGCTGTAGGAAAAATTAATGCTGAAATACCGACTGATGCGCAGGAAGAAGCGTTAAAAAAATTATTACGGACGCAGTCAGTTAATTTATTGGTTAACAACGAAATATTTCATAAAATGCTTGTTGACGGAATTGATGTAAAATTCAGTATTGGCGAAGGCAAATCAAAAACAGATAAAGTGAAAATTATTGATTATAAAAATATTGATAACAACATATTCACAGCAATAAATCAATTTACGGTTATTGAAAATAATAATAACAAACGGCCTGATATAGTTTTATTTATAAACGGCATTCCGCTTGTGGTTATTGAATTGAAAAACGCAACTGATGAAAACGCTGATATAAAAGCGGCATATAATCAATTGCAGACTTATAAAAAAGTAATTCCGACATTATTTAATTATAATGCTTTTTTAGTAATCAGCGACGGCTGGTTTGCTAAAGCAGGCACAATATCCAGCGATTACAATAGATTTATGGATTGGAAAAGCGCGGACGGAATTACAATTATTGACAGCAAACGCGAAAGCGAATTAGAACCATTGATAAAAGGATTACTGAATAAAAATACAATATTGGATATGATACGGCATTTTATAGTATTTGAAAAAACAAAAGAAACAACTATAAAAAAAATCGCTGCGTATCATCAATATTATGCTGTTAATAAAGCGGTATTGAAAACTATTGAAGCGGCTACTTCAAATATTGAAACTATCAAAGGTCGAGCGGGCGTAGTCTGGCATACTCAGGGCAGCGGTAAAAGTTTGAGTATGTTATTTTATGCCGGAAAATTGGTTTTATCAAAAAATATGAATAATCCGACGATTGTTTTATTGACTGATAGAAACGACCTTGACCAGCAGTTATTCGAGACATTCGGAAATTGTCAACAAATTATCAGACAAACGCCGCAGCAGGCAATCAACCGCGAAGATTTAAAAAAATTATTATCCGTAGCGTCCGGCGGAGTAGTATTCACAACAATTCAGAAATTTTTTCCTGATGATACAATTGAAAAATATCCGCTATTAAGCGACCGCAGAAATATTATTGTAATTGCGGACGAAGCGCACAGAAGCCAATATGATTTTATTGACGGATTTGCGCGGCATATCCGCGACGCATTACCGAACGCTACATTTATCGGATTCACTGGAACGCCAATTGAAAAAGAAGATAAAAATACGCAGGCAGTTTTCGGCGATTATATTGATATTTATGATATTCAGCAATCTGTTGAAGACGGCGCGACTGTAAAAATATATTATGAAAGCAGACTTGCAAAAATTGAATTATCAGAAGGCGACAGAAAAATATTAGATGAAAAAGTTGAAGAAGTAACTGAAACCGACGAATTAACCGAAAAACAAAAACGCTTTGCTAAATGGGCAAGTAAAGAAGCGGTTGTCGGCAGTAAGCAGCGGATTAAACAGATTGCCGCAGATTTTGTCAATCATTTTGAACAGCGGTTGTCAGCGGCAGAAGGAAAATGTATGTTTGTTTGTATGAGCCGCAGAATATGCGTTGAACTGCATAATGAAATAATCAAACTGCGGAAACATTGGTATAATGAAGACGATAACAAAGGCGAAATAAAAGTTATTATGACTGGTTCGGCAAGCGATCCGCTTGAATGGCAGGAGCATATACGAAATAAACCGCGAAGAAAAACAATCGGCGATAGATTAAAAGACCCGAAAGATAAATTAAAAATTGTTATTGTGCGCGATATGTGGCTGACTGGATTTGACGCGCCCTGCCTGCATACTTTGTATATTGACAAACCGATGAACGGACATAATTTAATGCAGGCGATAGCGCGGATAAACAGGGTATTCGGCGATAAAGAAGGCGGACTTGTAGTTGACTACATAGGGATTGCGCAGGATTTGAAACGGGCGTTAGCTGTTTATACGGAAAGTCAGGGCAAAGGTAAACTTACATTCGATCAGGAAGAAGCAGTCGCTAAAATGCTTGAATTATATGAGATTGTTGTTGATATGTTCGAAAAATTCGATTACAAAAAATATTTTTCATTAGAGCCGAAAGATAAACTTAACTATATTTTAGACGCGGCAAATTTTATTGCGGATTTGGAGGAAGAACAAGACGGCAAGAAAACACGCAATGGAAAAACGCGGTTCAAAGAAAATGTAATTCGTTTACAAAAAGCGTTTGCTATTTCAGTCCCGCACACTAAAGCGTTTGAAATACGCGATGAACTTGCGTTTTTTCAGGCAATAAAAGCGCGGTTTGCAAAATTCGATGAACAAACCAAAACCAAAACAAATGAAGAAATTGAAACAGCTTTACGGCAAATAGTGAATGACGCGATAATTTCGCAGGAAGTCATAGACATATTTGACGCGGCAGGAATTAAGAAACCGGATATACAAATTTTATCCGATGAATTTCTTGCGGAACTGCAGGGAATGCCGCGGAAAAACCTTGCGCTGGAATTATTGAAACGATTATTGAATGATGAACTAAAAAGCAGAAAAAAAACAAATATTATTCAAAGCAGAAAATTTTCAGAAATGCTTGCAGAAGCAGTTAAACGCTATCAAAACGGTTTGATTGATTCAGCGCAAGTTATCGAAGAACTGATAAAATTAGCAAAGGATATTCGGGAAGCGGATAAACGCGGCGAAAAATTAAAATTAAAAGTTGACGAGCTTGCATTTTATGACGCATTAGCAGATAATCCAAAAGCAGAGACAATTTTAGGCGATGAAACATTAAAAAATATTGCGCGCGAACTTGTGGAAAGCGTTCGTAAAAATACTTCGATAGATTGGCAGTTGAAAGAAAGCGTGCAGGCGCAACTACGAGTTTTAGTAAAACGAATTTTGCGAAAATATAAGTATCCGCCTGATGATCCTGCCACAGGCGAATATACGGTATCAGTAACAAAAGTATTGGATCAAGCTGAAGAATTGACGGATTTATGGACGCAATGATTTTGCAAAGAGCCGCCTTGACTTCGTGTCTGCGGCGGCAAAACCGCGCCAAATCAGCTAACTCGGAGCATATCCCTGACGCTACGTCGCCCTTCAGCTCATCGACTTTAGCGACGAGCGTAGCTCATAATGATAGAGGACGTCTGAAATTAAAAAAAAATATTGTAAATTTATTAATTTGAAATATATTTTTAAATAAAAACGAGGTATTAAAAATGGAAACAAAAACAATACAACTTAAAATTCATCTTCAAGAAACTGATTGTGAAAGAATTATTCAGTGTCCTGATTATTTTTCTTTTGAAATGCTGCATTATGTTATCCAGGAAAGTTTTGGTTGGGCAAATGAACATTTATATGAATTCAAGGTATTTAAGAAAAATAGAAGAACTCCGTTTGCCGTCATTGAAAAAGAAAATGACGAAGAAGATAGTTTTTTTGAATCAACGGTAGAAAAATTAAATGTTAAAGACACATTATTGAATCAATTTTTAAATTCCGAAAAAAAATATTTGATAATTTACGAATATGATTTTGGAGATAGTTGGCAACATTTAATATTATTCGAAAAATCACTTCAGTTTGATGAGAACAAGCAATTAGTTTGTTGCGTAGGAGGCTCTAAAAAATGTCCGCCGGAAGATTGCGGAGGCATACCGGGTTATTATAACATTTTGGATGTATTAAAGAAAAAACGAAAAAATGAAGACGATAATGAATTACTTGAATGGCTTGGAGATTATAATCCGGATGATTTTGATGTTGCTAAAACAAATGATAGATTGACTTGTTTTACATTAAAGAAAGAAACACCAAAATCCCCAACAAAAAAAAGAACAAATAATAAATCTAAAAAATAAAAATGCGGCAAATTATATATTTCAGAGGTCTTATACCTTGAGGCGCGCGAGTTCGAGCTCCGCGGGTTTTTGCGTTCATACTACTAAGCGGGCGCGGGTTCTTGACCGAATAAATTTATAAAAGGTTTATTATATTAACATTATGCAGTATAATTTATCAAAATTTAAAACAAATTATTCAAGAGTAATTGATACAATAAAAAATAAATGTATTTCTCTAAACCGGGATTTTAATAAACTTACCACCATAGTTGTTACAAAATATATTGATTATGAATCCGTAAAATCAGTAATTAATGAAGGAATCGCCGATATAGGAGAAAACAGAGTTCAGCGAATCAAAGATATTTATTCTCAAATTAATTCTCAGGGATTAAACGTTAACTGGCATATGATTGGAACATTGCAATCCAATAAAATCAAATACATTGCCGGATTTGTTAAACTTATACATTCGGTTAACAACGTAAAATTATTAAGTGAAATAAATAAATACGGCGTCTTAAACAAAAGAATTATTCCTGTTCTTATTGAATTAAACGAATCTTGCGAGGAATCTAAAACCGGCGCGGCGGAAGAAGAAGCAAAAAAAATTTTCGAGTATTATTGTTCCGAAAAAAAACAATTAACTAACGTCGTTATTACCGGTTTAATGACCATGGCGGCGAATACAAACGATACAAAAATTATAAGAAAAAACTTTTCAGGATTGCGGGAAAAAATGATTAAAATAAATTCCGAATTCGGATTAAATCTCGAATATCTTTCAATGGGAATGAGCGGGGATTATTTATACGCGTTAGAAGAAGGAGCGACGCATCTCAGAATCGGCTCCTTGTTTTTTGAATAATAAGAGTATTGTATTGAATTATGAAAAAAAAAAATCACATAGTCTTCTTGATATTTATTGTTATTTTGTTAATTGCCGCGTTATTTTTTTATTATTTGACTCGCCTCTCGGATTTTCCTTTTATTTCAATGAAATATGTTTATGATAAAAAAGAGTTTAATTCTCCGGAATCATTAAATTATAATTTGATGATTTCAAAATTTTCTGCCGATTATATAAAAAACTATTTTCAAAAACTTAATTTAAATTATGCCAACGAATACGAAATAATTTACGCTATCGTAAAATTTGTTAGGAAACATTTGAAACCGGAATATAATGACATTTCAAATATCGACGCTGTTTTTAAAAATAGAGATTCGGAATACGACGCTATATGCTCGGGTTACAGTCAATTGGTCTGCGCCGCCGCTCAAACGCTTGGTTTTAAATCAAGAACAATTTGGATGCAGGGACATACCGTCGCCGAAATTTATTTTTCTAAATCAGGGTGGGTCATGGTCGACTCAAATGGAAATCTTATATTTCGAAATAAAATTAATAATTTATTCGCAAGTTGCATTGATTTGATTACAGACTTTGATTCTTATATTCCTTTTAGAATCGACGAAACTATAAACGGAAACGATTATGATTATATTTCTATGAATGAAACGGAAGTCTTTAAAAATAATAAAACTGCCGTAATTATAGAAAGTCGATCGCTGCTATCTTTTACTTCCGACAGTCGAAATCCGTTGAAAATCGTAAAATATCTTATTGGGCATAATATTGCCGAAGGAATGCAATTCGTTTCTCATAACAGTAAAAAATACGGAAACCAAAGATTTAATGTTGTGTTTTTTTTTGGAGTTGAAACTATTCTTTTTGTAATAGTTTTTTTCATATTGTTCTGGAAACCTCGTCGAAATGAATCCGATAGATTTTGAAATTATATTTTATTATAACGGCAGAAATCTTTATTCAATATCAAAGCTCGCCGCAATATTCATCAATTCTGTCTACGAAAAAAATATCAAAGTTATTTCATACAGAACCGATTTAACAAGTTATGCCGCAACTAATAAATCAAAAAAATTGTTTTTACTGTTTTCGTTCACAACGCCAGACAGTTTTGAAACGTTTAATATGATAAAATCCTTAAAAAAATATAAAAACGTTATATTATTGGCGGGCGGACCTCATTCGACGGCGCTTCCTGAAAATTCTCTTGATAACGGATTTGATTATGTTTTTAGAGGCGAAGCCGAAACGACGCTTCCTAAGTTTTTTGAAAAGTATTTTACGAATAAATCCCTTGAAAATATAATCTTAAATACTGACAGTATAGACATAAATAATTATCCGCCTTTTGCTTATAATTTAAATCTCATAACGCCTATTGAAATAATGAGAGGATGCTGCAACAAATGCAGATATTGCCAAACGCCCCAACTTTTTTCTTCGATTAAATATAGAACTCCGGAATCAGTTGCGCCCTATTTGAAATATTATGAATTGCTGCGCGGCAGATACGTAAATTTTTCCGCTCCTTTAGGAAATTACTATTATAATTTCGATTTGAATAAATTGACGGATTTATTTGAAAAAGTGAAAACGATGACAAATTTAAAACTGTGTTTCGGTCATTTTCCGTCTGAACTGCATCCCAAATTCATTACGGAAGATTTATTAAAAATAATGCGTTCATACTGCGATAACAAAAAAATATCAATCGGATTTCAAAGCGGCAGCCAGAAAATTCTTGATTTGATAAACCGTAAAATAACCGTTTCTGAAATGATTGAAACCGTAAAACTATCAAACTCTTACGGATTTAATCCGATAATAGATTTTATATTCGGGCTTCCTAAAGAAACAAAAGAAGACAGAAATCTATCAAAAGAATTAATCTCTGATTTATGTAAAAAATACGAAGTTTTAATTCATCCGCATATTTTTATTCCGCTGCCTGATACTGAATTCTGGATGAAAGAACCTACTGATCTCGAGAATGATTTTTTGGAATTCTTAGAGAATCAAACCAATCTCGGTTCTATAAAATTAAATTGGAAAAAACATATTGAAATGAGGAAAAAGATTATTGAATTCAGAAACCTGAAAAGCGGGGCGTAAATTCTGGAAAATAGAACATACTTTTAACAGGTGAAAAAATATCTTTTCAAATCGTTATTTAACAACCGTTTTAACGGTTTTTTATGAATAGATCCGAATAGAAAAAAATGCGATTTAATTCTTTTTATTGCATTTATCCGGGCTAAATCAAACGTAATCGCGTGACGGGCCAATAGATAATCAAGGGTTTTCCTTTTATGAGACTTTTGGGAACGTATCCCCAGAATCTCGAGTCGCTGCTGTTGTCCCGGTTGTCTCCCATAGCGAAATAGCAATCTTCCGGCATTACGAATTTTGACGCGGGCTTCCCGTTAAGTTTGACGTCTTTAACGAATATTTCAACGTTTCTATTGAAATGTTTGTATTCGGATTCGATTATGGCTATTTGTTTTAATTCCAGAGCGTTCACGGGAAAACTACCGTTTATTAAATCAATGGTTTCTTTTAAAACGCCGTCTAAATATAATTCGATTTTGTATTCAAAAGAGATTCTTTTAAATTTAAAATAGTTATCAAGACAGAATAATTCGTAAAGATTCATTTTTGAAAAATCGAGTTCGTCATTAATTTTAGGAACGCGGACAGGTCCGAAAAAATCGCGTTCAAGCAGCATATTGATATCAGAATGAATGGCTTCGGAAAGATTTTCTTTTTTCCCGTTTATAAAAACGTCTTTGTTGATTAATTGAATCGTATCTCCCGGAAGACCGATAGCTCTTTTTATAAAATCGCGGGGTCTGTAGTATTTGAAAATATCGGAAATGCCGCTGTATTTAGTATTAAAAAAAAACGGAGTTAAAACGATATTTTTATAATCGCCGGTAGTATCGGGATAATCCAAATCGTGAGGATATTTGAACACGATGATATCGTTTCGATCAATGTCCGTAAGCTTATAAATGAACCGGTTGACTAAAATATGATCTTTTATTAACAACGTTGCTTCCATAGAAGAAGAAGGTATATAAAACGCCTGAATCACGGTTTCTTTAATTATAAGCGCCATAATTCCGGCGATAACAATGGTTTCAATCCAATCTCTAATAATTGATTTTTCTTTTTTAGGTTTGCGAATCCAGCGAACCGTTTTGCTCCAAAAACTTTTGGTTTCATTATCTTTTTCTGAATTTTTCAATTTCAATCCCTCTTTTATTCAATATTTAAAGTAAATAATAAATTATTGTTGTTGCGCAGTATGTTCAACGAAATATGGCTTTCATTTTTCATATTGTCCCAGAGTTTGACTCCTTTTTCAACGCTGTCGACCGGTCTTCCGTTTATCGAAGTGATGACGTCGTCTATCTGCAATCCGAAATATCTCGATATAACGCTGTTCGGAGCGATTTTGTTGAACCTGATTCCAACCATTTTCTTATCGACGAAATAAGGAACAATATTGGTCGTGGTTAGAACTTTTTCAAGTTCTTTGTATAAAAAATTATCGATTTCGTCTCTTGTTAAATTGATAGACTGGTTTTTAACCGCGCCGGACTGAACCGGATTATTTATTGTCTGATAATTTTTATTTTCCTGAATTCCGGCGAGCGAAACGCCCGGACGTTTTATAGCTTCGCGTTTAGTCTCTTTAATTTTTTTTATATTGCATTTCATCGAAACCCTGTTTTTCATATCGTCTTCCAGAACGGCTTCAAATCTGCGTATAATTATTATTTTCATATTATCGAGGGTTTCTCCGATTTTTTTCACTGATTTTTTTCCGGAGGTTTTTTCTAATATGACAGCGGCAGATTTTTCAGCGTCGCCGGTTATTGTTCCGAGCAATTCGTAGTTATCATTATTGAATTCGGCTACGGTTTTTTTATTCGTCGAGGGAGCGTTTTTTTTTAGTTCGACTCCGAAAGTTTTCGCCCAGATATCTGAAGCCGGCTCCTCAGCTTTCAAGTTTGGAACAATTGAATTTCCGCCAAACGGAGTTAATTGTCCTGTTTCGGAATATTGATTGTCGTTATCGTAAAGATTTTTAACGATAAAAAATAGAACAATTAGAACTATTATAATTAATATTGAATTCAGACGATTAATTTTTTGTTTCATAATTGTATTCCGCATCGCTAATTTTAATGTATTCCGGCAATAATTCAAAAGCGTTAAAAAATTCTTCGCGCGCGATTTTTTTGTTGACGTTTTCGAGGATTACGCCGCAGTTGTCGTTATTCAGTTCTCCGAAATTAAATCTGTCTTCGGAATCCGAAATATTGTCGAATTCTTTTTGACAATTTTTATGAAAGAAAAATAAACGGTTTTCGCTTTCGGAGGCCAAATTTTTCAAGGCGTCGGTTCTGATGATGAAGTTTTCTTTAACCGGTTTTAAAATCTTATTTGAATTTATTGAAAATTCCGAGCAGTAAAAGAGACAGCCGCCTGAATTAATAATCGAATAAACGGGAATTGGCAAATCGCCGGTTCGCTTATTAAAAAAATTCGGAGTAAAAGAAAAATCAGTCAGACCCAATTCGGCGTTTAGGACAAGGTTATTCAATCCTAAAATTTTTTTATTAAAAACATACGCGAAAGTTTTCGCGACTGAAATTGATATGCGGATTCCCGTAAAAGTTCCAGGTCCGGTTGAGACCGCGAAATAATCGAAATCAGCAAGCTCCATTTTTTCTTTTTTTAAGGATTCGTCAATCAAAGGCATTAATTTAAAGGAATGTCTGATTTTCCTGTTATCCTGAAAATAAGAAACCGCAGAGCCGTTTTTGATAATTGCGACAATGCAGTTTTCAAAAGATGTATCGAAAAATAAAATATTGGCGCTCATAGTTTTTTTAAGATTTAAAATCAATGAATAATACGCTTATGTCGTCGTTGAATTCGGTTCTGTTTTCATTAAACGCGATAAGATAATTGAAAAGCATATTTTTTATATAACCGATATCCTGCGCTATAAGATTTTCAGCGTAAAAAAATTGTTTGATTATATCAGATTCCATAACGAGTTCAATATCCCCGTTATTCTGGATAATGTCGAGAAGCCCGTCCGTATAAATAATGAGTTTGTCTCCCGAATCAATTTTCAACAGACTGTCGCTGTATTCCGCGTCGTAACTTAAACCGATTGGCAGTCCGAAAGATTTGATGAAATCAATAGAGCCGGCAGATTTGTCGAAGAAAAAAGGAAACGGATTTCCAGCGGAAGAATAAACGAGTTCTTTTGTCGAGGCGTTATAAAATCCGATAAACATTGTTTGATAAAACAATTCGATATTTTTTAAAAAATCAATGTAATGTTTGTTTAAAAGTTTGAGAAATTGCGAGGGTGAATTGTGAGAATAAATATGCGTGGTTATAAAGCTTTTTGTAAGAGCGACTTTTAACGAAGTCGACAAACCGTGTCCCGCGATATCTCCGGCGATGAAAGCAAACAGATTATTTTTCAGAGGAATCACGTCTATATAATCGCCGCCGAGATTGAAATGCGGACAGAACAAATAATCCAGATCGAAATAATTGTTTTGAATATTATTATCGGAATTTAACATAAGCTTGTTGTGAACGCTTCTCGCCAATTCGAGTTCTTTCCAGTATTTTTTATTGAGTTTAATGAGTTTTGCGTTGGAGGATTTTAATTCGTTCAATGTGGATTTGAGTTTAAGCTGATTCTTAACTCTCATTATCAGTTCCATTTTATTGAACGGTTTTACGATGTAATCGGAGGCGCCGCAATCGTATGCGGTAGAAACGGATTGTTCGTCGGCGTAGTTAGTAATAAAAATGACGGCTATGCCGTATTCGGAATACTCTGTTTTCAGATATCTGGAAATGTTGTAGCCGTTAAGTCCGCTTTCAAGACCGACGCCTATTAAACATAAATCGGGAACGTATCCTTTTTTCAATTCTTGAATAAACATATTTCCGCTTTGAAATATTGTGATATTGGACTGGATATCCGATAAGGATAATATTTTATTAATAATTCCAGAACTCACGTTGTCATCGTCGATAATCGCTAAAACAAAATTTGAATCGTTCATAATTCTATAAAAAATATTTTCGTCATTGTCCTTGCGATAATAATATTACTGATATTATTCAAAGGGCAAATTGAATATAAGATATTATATTAATTGCTAAATTTAAGATTTTATATTATAATATAAAAATATGTCAAGAAATAAAAACAGGTTTTTAGTTTTTAAAGGTATATTTTTAAGCAGAATTTCCGGTTTTTTACGGGATTTTGTAATAGCTCATTATTTTGGAGCAAACCATTTCACGGACGCGTTTCTTAACGCATTTTCAATTCCTAATTTGCTTAGAGGCATATTCGCCGAAGGAAATTTATCGTCAGCTTTTATTCCGACATTTGTTGACGAATATAAAAAAGACAAGGAATTAAGCGTGA
>DAINAU010000075.1:13312-21016 GCA_036733285.1 bacterium | reverse complement strand
TATTTTAATACCGGCGTTTGTAACAAGCGAATTGAAAACGGCTTTTTTAATAGGGTTGCTGCTGTTTATTCCTTTTATTGTCATTGATATGGTGGTGGCAAGCACGCTGATGTCTATGGGTATGATAATGCTGCCGCCTGTAATGATTTCGGTTCCGTTTAAATTATTGATATTTGTTATGGTCGACGGCTGGCATTTGATAACGTATCAATTGATAATGAGTTTTCAGTAGTTGGATTATAGTAAAAAACATTTTCGGTTAAGGAAAAAATATGACTGAAGATTTAGTTATGGACATAGCGCAGAATTCTTTGATGGTAACCATTTACGCTTCTCTGCCTATGCTTGGAATCAGTATGGCGGTCGGACTTATTATAAGCATAATCCAAACCACCACGTCTATTCAGGAACAAACCCTGACTTTTGTTCCCAAACTCATAGCGATATTTCTTGCAGTGCTTGTATTCGGCGTTTGGATTCTGCATTTGCTGATGGATTTTACTTATAAATTGTGGGAATTAATTCCGATAATGGCGACATAATAATAAAACCGCGAAAAGCAATTAATTGTATTATAAATTTATGGAAAAAGTTCTGACAGATTTTTTTTTATATAATTTCAAAATTTTTTTTTTGATTTTTGTAAGAATAACTTCTCTTTTTTTTACAGCTCCCTTTTTTTCAAGCGAGGATTTGCCGTTACAGATTAGAACGGGAATCGCTTTTTTTACTGCAATAATTATTTTTCCGGTTGTTAACGGAAGTCTTGATTTAACGCCGGACGTTAATTCAATCGCTTATGTTATAAATATTATCAATCAAATAATTATCGGAATAATAATAGGATTGACCGCTCAGATATTTTATTTGATATTTCAGGTATCGGGGCAATTCTATACCATTCAAATAGGGTTTGGAATGATAAATACGATGGACCCGCTGTCTCAAACTGAAATCGCCATACTTGGAACTTTTCAGGGAATTATCGGAATGATAGTTTTTTTGTATATCAGCGGTCATCATTTTTTGATATACGCCATAACAAAAAGTTTCGCCTATTTTCCTCTGTTTAGTTTTAATTTGTCGGGTTTTACAATAGAAATGCTTACCGTTGCGGTTACGAAAATGTTTTATCTCGGTTTTATGTTCGCCATTCCGTTAATAGGAATTATTTTCATTATGACAATGATACTTGGTCTGCTTGCGAAAATAGCTCCGCAAATGAATCTTTTAATGCTTAGTTTTCCATTAAATATTTTGGTCGGTTTGGCTACGCTGCTAATCATTCAAGCTCTTTTGCTGGAATCTTCAAAAGAAATATTTTATTATATGATGGATTATATTAATCAATTTTTGAATTATGCAAAGGCAAGAGCTTAATCGTTTTAAAACGCCTGAAATTTTCCGGCTACCGGATTTATTATATTCGGAGCGCGGCTATCATTTGAACTGGTTCGGAAAAGCCGAAGACGAAGGCAGAACCGAAGAACCCACAGCTCATAAATTAAAAAAAGCGAAAGAAAAAGGAGATACTCCTCGCAGCGTCGAATTAGACGCCGCAATAATGATTCTTGTTTGTTTCAGTATTATCTATTTTTTAAGCGGATATATTTATGATTCCTGCGCCGGCGTAGTTAGAGTTTTTTTTCTGAATGAATTTAATATAAAAAATGTTACTGAAGACGAAATATACAAGATTATGGAATATTGTTTTATTCAAGTGTTTAAAATATCGGGACCCGTAATGCTTGCCGCTTTTATTTGCGCTATAATCACGGGATTATCGCAGGTTGGTTTTATTTTTTCTACGGAAAAATTAAAGTTTGATATAACAAAAATTAAAATAGACCCGCAAAAACTTTTTGAAAAATCCTTTTTTTCAAAGCAGGTTATGTTTAATTTTTTTAAATCTATTGTTAAACTTTTGATAATCGGGCTTGTCGCTTATTCGGTATTGAAAAATAAAATGGACGTATTCATCGGACTTGTTCAGGTTCAACCGTTTGAAAGCGTAATATTTATCGCTAAAACGACTTTTGAAATAATTGTTAAATGCGCGATTTTTCTTATCATTTTTTCGATAATAGATTATAAATATCAGAAACGCGAATATATTGAAAAATTGAAAATGACAAAACAGGAAGTCAAAGACGAATTTAAACAGATGGAAGGAGATCCTCAAATCAAATCAAAAATCCGCGAAAAGCAGAGAGACGCGGTTAGAAGAAGAATGATGCAGGAAGTTCCTAACGCGGACGTAGTCGTCCGGAATCCGACGCATTACGCGGTGGCTATAAAATACGAGGCGAAAGAAATGTCCGCGCCTGTAGTAATAGCTAAGGGCACCGGATTTATCGCTTTGAAAATAATTGAAATCGCGGAAGAAAACAGAGTTCCGATTGTTACAAACAAACCTTTGGCAAGAACCCTTTATTCTCAAGTCGAACTTGGCGACCCTGTTCCGGTTGAATTATATAAAACTGTGGCGGAAATTCTCGCGTATGTTTGGAAACTCAAAGGAAAAACGCTTTAACCCAAAACCTGCAAGCATTTAAAAACGCGCAGGCACAGGCAGCCGGAGCTCGCAGTTTTAACTTTTTGCAATTTTAACGTCTTAAAAAATATCTTAAAAAATAATTGTATCTATTTAAATTGTAATGTATAATTTATACGATACGATAAAAAATAAAATAATTACGGCGGTAAGATAATAAAAGGGGGATTTTATAATTAATGAAGATTAAAGTATTATTAAACGGAACGCCAAAACAATTTTACACGGACGCAGGGGAGAATGTCAGAGAATTGCTTCAGCGCGAAGGAATAATATCGGTAAGGAACGGATGCGACGGAGAGGGAACCTGCGGGAATTGCGCTATAATTTTAAATGGGAAAGCGGTAAATTCCTGCCTTCTTGTAGCTCCTCAAATAGATGGAAAAGAGATTATAACAGTAGAGTATTTTTCAAAAAGCCGGACTTTAACCGCAGTTCAATCCGCGCTTGTTGACGCAGGCGTAGTTCAGTGCGGATATTGCTCGCCCGCTATGGTTCTTGCTATTGAGAATATGCTTGCAAAAAACAAAAAGCCCGGCAAAGCGGAAATCAACGACGCTTTGTCCGGAATATATTGCAGATGCACCGGATACGAACAATTCTATCAGGCTGTAGATATTGCGGTCAATAGAATAAACGACCCGGATTTCACCTGCGAAATCGCGCCGGAATTTCGCGACGATACGCGTATCGTAGGAAAAGTCAAACGAAAAGTCGACGCTCCAAAATTGGCGCGCGGCGAAAAGGCTTTTGTCGAGGATATGGTCGACGCGAACGCCTGCGTTCTAAAAATGATGCGTTCGCCTTACGCCCACGCATATATTGAAACGATTGACGCGTCCGAAGCTGAAAAGGTTCCGGGCGTAGTATATATCCTGACGCATAAAAATTGTCCGGACATATATTACAATCAAGCGGGGCAGGGATTCCCCGAACCCTCTCCGTACGATAGAAAATTAATAAGCGAAAAAGTAAGGCATATAGGAGACAGAGTCGCGGCAATAGTTGCGGAAACAATGGAAGCCGCGCTTGAGGCGGAAAAAAAAATAAAAGTCAAATACAAAGTTTTAAAACCGGTTCTTACGATTGACGCCGCCGCTGCGGACGGCGCTCCGATAATACATAACAGCAAACTCGAATATGTGGCCGGCGCCCCGGACGATCTCGACGAAGACAATAAAAAAGCGGAACCGCGCGACGGCAGAATAATCTATCAATTCCCGATTCATGCAAACCCGCGAAAAAATATAGCCGCAAGCGTTCACGGCGGAATAGGCGATATTGAAAAAGGGTTTAAGGAAGCGGACGTAATTCTTGAACGCGAATATGAATCGGCTCAGGTTCAATGCGCTCCTGTGGAACCGCATCTCGTATATACGAGAATGGACGGCGACAGACTTGTTATTCACGCGTCAACTCAGGTCCCATGGCATTTAAGACGCATTGTCGCAAGCATCATCCAAACTGATGAAAATAATATCCGCGTTATAAAAGAACGCGTCGGAGGCGGATTCGGAGCTAAACAGGACATCGTTCTTGAAGAAGTCGCCGCATATTTAACGTGGATAACCGGAAGACCTATTTATCAACGGTTCACCCGCGAGGAAGAATTTATCGCTTCCAGAACCCGTCACGTTATGAAAGTAAAAGTAAAACTCGGCGCAAAAAAAAACGGAAAACTTACCGCGGTTTATATGGATTTAAAAGCCAACACAGGACCTTACGGCTCGCACTGTCTTACGGTTCCTATGAATGCGTGTTCAAAATCCTTGCCTTTGTTTTTATGCGATAATATGGGTTTCAACGTCGTCACATATTATTCAAATATCGCTCCTACCGGAGCTTATCAGGGTTACGGTGCGCCAAAAGGCTCTTTTGCGCTTCAACTCGCCGTGGCAGAGCTTGCCCGCGAATTAAATATTGATCATCTTGAATTGGTGGAAAAAAACAGAGTTCGCGAAGGAGCTATGCTTGAAATTCTTCGCTGTCTCGGCGAAGGAAGAGAAGGAAAACCGGAAAAAGTTATGAGTTGCGGATTGGGACCGGCTTTAAAACGCGGCAAAGAGCTTCTTGAATGGGGAAAAAAAATTGACGATAAATCTTCGGATTGGAAAACCGGAAAAGGATTCGCTATAATCCAACAGGGTTCCGGACTGCCGGGATTGGATTCGGCAAATGCGGAAATTAAAATGCTTTCAGACGGAACCTTTCTTTTGTTGTCAGGCGGAACGGATCTCGGAACCGGACTTGACACTGTGTCGGTAAAATTTGCCGCCGAAACATTATGCGTTGATATGGATAAAGTTTCGATTATTGCCGCCGATACGGATATTACCCCTTTTGACGTCGGCGCATACGCTTCAAGCGGAACTTATTTTTCGGGCGGAGCCGCTCATAACGCGACCAAAGATTTACGCGAAAAAATTTTGAATATAGCGTCTGAAATTCTCGGAGATAAAAAAGAGGATTTGAAACTTGTCTATCCCGGAAAAGTCGAAGGAAAATCAAAAACAATTTCTTTCAAGGAAATTGCTCATTATTCCGAAACAGGAACCGGATGCGGTCAATTGATTGGATTGGGTCATTTTACCGCCGATAAAGCGTCGTTCCCTTATGGCGCTCATTTTTGTCAGGCAGCGGTTAATATCAGAACCGGAGAAGTAAAAATTCAAAAATATTTTGCCCTTCAAGATTGCGGCACGCCGGTAAATCCGGAACTCGCATTAGGCCAGATTTATGGAGGCTCGCTCAAAACTATCGGTCATTCTTTGTATGAACAAATGATTTACGATGAAAACGGAAAATGTTTGAATCCGAATTTTCTGGATTACAAAATTCCTATGATTAATGATTTGCCCGAAGTTTTTAAAGCGGAACTTGTTTTTACGGACGATCCTTACGGACCATACGGTTCAAAATCCGTTTCTGAAATATCCTGCAACGGCGCGGCTCCATGTATTGCTGAAGCGATATACGACGCCGTAGGAATATGGATGCGGACTTGGCCGTTTACTCCGGAAAAAATATTGAGAGAACTAAAAAAGATTTAGTTTTTGAAAAATTTATTTTTTTAATCGTCGAAACAATAAAGTTCTTTTTTTCTGCAACCCGCAATTATCGCGGGCTGCAGAGAAAAGAGAATGTTACAAAAATATTTAACCGAATTCGAGGTTAATATTTATGATGTATTTTAAAAAAAAATTCCTTTTGCCGATACTCGTATTTTTTTTTATGCAATGCGGTTCCAATGTAAATATTGAATCAGAAAATTTTTTGAGTTTTGTCGACGACTACGTTGACGCCTATTATAAGTTTTATCCCGTAAGCGGCATTGAAAGCGGATTTCACAACTATACCGAATACGGTTTAAACGACGTAAGTTCTGAAGCTATTCAAAAAGAAATCGAAAGCATAAACAATTTCAAATCGAGACTGTCGCGAATCAACTCAAAACTTCTCACGCCGGAATTACTTGCAGATTGCGAAATAGTAAAAAATCATATCGAATCAAGGTTATATTCGCTGCTTGAATTAAAGATTTATAAAAAAGACCCCTCTTATTACGTCTGGATAATTCAAAACGCCATTTTATATCAAATGATATTCGACTATGCCGGTTCGACTTTGGATTCGCGTTTGCTAACAACCTTAAAATATCTTGACGGAACATCTGTTTTTATCGATAACGCCATATCGAATCTCGAACTTTTGTCGAAGGAATTAATTGATTACGGAATTTATTGTTTTGAAGATTTAAAATGGTTTTTATCCAACGACGTAAAAGATTTCTTTGCCGGAACAAGACTTGCCGACGGTTCTTCAGCTGACACGGTTCTCTCTCAAAAAATTGACGCCGCCAACGCAGCTTTTGATAAAATGCTCGAGCATTTGGATTTTTTAAAAAACGATACTGCCGCCCTAAAACCGTCATTTGCCATTGGCGAAAAAAATTTAGCGTTGAAACTCAAGTATGAGCAGGGAATAAATCTTCCGGACACAAATCCTTTTGAAAAAATTATTGAAAGAACTTTAATAGAAATCAACAAAGATAAAACAGCTTTTTTAGAAATCGCTCAATCGCTAAACGAATCAAAAACGCCGCTTGAAAATTGGACTGAAGTTCAGACGCATCATCCGGTTCCGGGCGAAGTTGCCGCCGTATTGACAAATCAAGTTGAGGTTTTAAAAGATTTTTTAAAAACAAAAGATGTTATTAACGTTCCAGAAGACGAAACCGTAGTCGTTAAAGCGGCGCCGGCTTTTATGCTATACTGGTATGCGTCAATGTGGCAAACCGGACCTTTTGAACCGCGCCCCGCTCCGCCCGCAATTTATTACGCTTCCGATCCTTTTGGTATTGTCAAAGGAGAAAACGGACAAACCGACGAAGAAGCTCAAAACGAATTTTTAACGGCTATGATTACTCCGGAATTATGGACGACTGCGGCTCACGAAGCGTATCCGGGTCATTTTATTCAGGGATATTATACAAAACGCGTTAAACGCGATTATGTCGATAAATGCATTCTATCAAAAGTTCCGGTTACATTTCTTTTCGCTCCCTTCAGTTATTACGAAGGCTGGGCTCATTACTGCGAACAAATGATAAGAGAACAGGGATTTATGGAAGACGCCGATTCGACAGCTTACAAAGAATATCTTCTCGGGCAATTGACTGATTCGCTTTTACGGTTATGTAGAACATACGCCGGAATTAAAATGCATCTCGAAGAAATGACTTTAACCCAAGCAGCCGATTTTTTTGAAGATAACGCTTTTTTAACAAGGGAAAACGCCGAAGTCGAAGCGGAGCGAGGGACTTACGAACCGGACTATATACTATATTCTATCGGAAAATTAGCGGTTCTTCAACTTCGCGATGATTACAAAAATTATTTGCAGAACGCAGGTAAGATTTTTTCATTAAAAGAATTTCACGAGTCTTTTCTAATGAAAGGGCAATATCCGATTTCCGTTATACGAAAAAAAATGATTCCAGGCGACGAACGCGAAATCATAAGATGATTTTGCCGATTAAAAAAAAATGGGGACGGTTCCAAAAAAAGAAAATGGGGACGGTTCCAAAAAAAAGGAAAAAAAAAATGGGGACGGTTCCAATTTGCAGGCGAGGAAAATAAAAAAACGAGGAG
>DAINAU010000075.1:0-13212 GCA_036733285.1 bacterium | reverse complement strand
AAAAAATGGGGACGGTTCCAATTTGCAGGCGAGGAAAATAAAAAAACGAGGAGTATAAACTCACGCTCCGTCCCTATTCAAAATCCCTATTTCTAATACTTCTATTATTTTTCGTCCCTGTTTTTTTCATTTTTTCAAAAACGGCGAAGCGGTATATAGAAAAACAAAAAGTTTCAATATTCTGCAAGGTTATTAAATTTATTGGAACAATTTCTGACTGCGCTCAATAATACGTCGTATAAAAATTTATATTGACTTTTTTTTTATGTAATTTAATATATTAGCAAATTAAAAATATTAGATAATTCGGGGGATTTGAAAGTTAATAATGGAATTCCAATTGCGAACAAACGAACAAACAAACCTTATTCTAAACTAAAAATTCTGCTAAAAAATGTTTTAATAAAATAGTAAAGGCATTTTTTATTTAATCGTTTCAATTTATTAATATTTATATAAATTCGCATATTGGCAATATTGATTTTTAATAAATTTATGACAAATGACTCGACTAATTATATAGATTTTTTTGATAACGATTCTTATATGATTATAAAATTCAAAGAAGATTTGACAAGTCAAAATCTTCAAGAAATATACAATATTTTTTATGATTATAACAGCAATCATAATTTTAATTCGTGCTGTTATTTTATTTTTGATTTTACCGGAATAGAAAAAATTGATTATAAAGGATTATTGTTTTTAATAAGTTTAACTAAAAGTTTTGCAGTAAACACATTGTTAGATTTTGTAATAAAAAAAGACCAAAAAATAATCAACATATTCAGAGTAATAGATTATTTCCAAAAATTTGACATAAAGGAGAGTTTTAATTATTAAATGAACGAAGCTCTCCTAACAATAGACCCTGATATTATTAAGGATTTTTTAACCGAATCCGACGATATAATGACGAATCTGGAAAAAGATTTATTAGAATTGTCGGATAAGGGAAGCGATAATCCGAATTTGAATTCGATAATCAATAACATATTCAGATATGTTCATACTTTGAAAGGGACAGCGGGATTTATAGGACTGGACGCTTTGGCAAAACTTGCGCATAGTATGGAAAATCTTTTTGACAAATTAAGAAATCACGAATTGAGTATAACCGAAGAAATGTCGGATATTTTTTTCAAGGGATTTGATATTCTAAAAGAAATGCTTGGAGACATATATAAAAGCAATTCGATAATAATCGAACCGGTAACTAATAAATTAGAATCGTTTTTAAAACCCGTTCAAAAACCGGCAAAAAAAACAAAGGAAAAAACTTTTGTCGAAGAAACGCAAAAATCACAAAATCAAACTAATCAAAATGGAAAAACTGAAACTAAAATAATCGCGAAAAAAGAAGAATATCAAGGCGAATCCAAACCAATAAAGTCAAACCAAAAAGCCGTCGCCGAATCAAACGAAAACGCCGTCTCAAAAAAAATAACCGTAGATTTGAGTAAAATTGATATAAAACAGTATTCTTCAATGTCAGATTTTATAGAAATGCTTATTAAAAAAGCCGAAAATAAAAACGCGGTTATAAACAGAATATATCTTGACGACAGCGATATTCCGCCGTTTGATTTTTCCGACGATAAACTTCCGGATTTTATAAACGGTCAGAACGCGGAGATAGAAATCGAAATAACCGGCGCAGCGAAAACTGAAACTCCGGACAGTTCAACAGAACAAAATGAAACCGGTGAAACTGGAACTACGCTAACCAATACTCAAAACAACAAATCTTCCGAATCAAAGGAGCCAATCGAAAAATCAGGTTTTAAAAATGATAATCCGCAGAATAATTTTGTTGATGAAAGCGAATCTCAAAAAAAATTATTAAAAAAAGAACCGGAAAATATGAAAACACAAAACAACAATGAATTTTCAAAAGAAATAAAAAGCGTTAAAACAGAATCTTCGAGTAAAAACGCCGATACTAAATCTCAAAATAATACATTGAGGAATGAAATCGAGGCGGATAAAGTAATAAGAGTCAAAGTAACTTTGCTGGACAAATTAATGGATTTGGCGGGAGAACTTGTATTAGTGAGAAATCAGCAAATGCAGTTATTGGATACGACTTCGAGCGATCCGCGCTTAACCGCAATAAGCCAGCAATTAAATTTCGTCACATCCCAGCTTCAAGAAAGCATAATGGCTACGAGAATGGAGCCGATAGGAAAAGTGTTCAACCGGTTTCCGAGAGTGGTAAAAGATTTATCAAAAGAATTAAACAAAAAAGCCAATCTTGAAATTTACGGTCAGGAAGTAGAACTCGATAAAAACATAATCGAAGCCATAGGCGATCCGCTTGTTCACATATTAAGAAACAGTCTCGATCACGGTTTGGAATGTCCTGAAGTCAGAGAACGGAAAGGAAAACCGCAGGTAGGAAAAATAATATTAAAAGCGTATCATCTTGGCGGGCAGGTAATAATAGATATAATCGACGATGGCTCCGGAATTAATATTGAAAAGGTAAAAGAAAAGATTATTGCAAATAATCTTGTTTCATACGAAGAGCTTGAAAAAATGCCGGAAAAAGAAATAATGATGTTTATTATGAAACCGGGATTTTCCACGGCTGAAACCGTATCAAAGGTTTCAGGACGCGGAGTGGGAATGGACGTTGTAAAATCAACGATAGAAAAACTTGGCGGCAGAGCGGATATAGATTCAGTTTATAACGAAGGAACGACTTTAAGACTCAAACTGCCGCTTACGCTTGCGATCGTTCCCTGTATGATAACCCGCGTTGAAGATTATTTTTTTGCAATACCGCAAGTAAATATTGTCGAGATAGTGTGGTTATACGGAAAAGACGTATATCAAAAAATCGAAAAAATACAGGACAACGAAATATTCAGACTGAGAGATATACTTCTGCCGCTTGTAAGATTATCTTCAATTTTAAAAATACAGAAAAAATATGTCGACCCGGACACCAAAGAAATAAAAGAAGAAAGAAGAATTAATTTAACCGACAGAAGAAAAAACAAAAGCGGCGAAACAGAAAACGCCGCGGACGATTTTTCAGATCAAAGAACAATAGACGACCGCAGAAATTCAATAGACAATTCATTATACATAATCGTATGCAGAATTAATCAAAATCTGCTTGGATTGATTGTGGACGAAGCCATCGACACTGAAGAAATAGTGGTTAAATCTATTCATGACGAAATAAAAAAGAACAGATGCTATGCCGGAGCGACGGTTCTCGGCGACGGAAAAATAGCTTTGATTTTAGACGTTCCCGGCATAGCCGAAACCGCTAAATTAAATTTCAACTCCTCCGAATCCGCAATTCAGAAAAAACAAAATATATCGTCTGCCGGGGATATAGAAACTCAGACAATATTTCTATTCAAAAATCATCCCGAAGAGATATTCGGAATATTTCTATCTTTAATAGCGAGAATTTCAGTGATTAAATCAAATCAAATAAAGAGAATAGGCGGCAAAGAATTTTTTATACACAATAACGAGAGTATTCCTCTAATAAGAATCGAAAATTTTATTAATGTAGGCAAACCTGATAAAACCGAAGATTTATTTATGATAATTCCAAAACTCAATAAAAAAGCAGGATTAATATGCTCTGAAATTCTGGACACCATAGAGCTTGCGGTAGAGCTTAAAAACGATATGATGAATCAAAAAGGCATAATGGGTTCTTTTGTATTAAACAACGAATCGCTGGTAAATGTGATAGACATTTTTTCATTAATAGAAATGTATTCGCCGGATTTTTTTTCGGGGACTTCAAAAAGCGCGGCAAACCCCGCAAACAAAAACATTGATATATTCAAAAATAAAAAAATACTTCTGGTTGAAGACACTCCGTTTTTTATGAGAACAATAGAGGGATATTTGAAACAGGAACACTTTGAGGTTGTAACCGCGGAAAATGGAATTGAAGCTTTACAGCGGCTTGAAAATGAAAATATAGATTTGATATTGAGCGACATAGAAATGCCAAAAATGAACGGATTGGAATTAATAACCGAGATAAGAAAAAACGATAAATTCAAACGAATTCCGGCTATAGCGGTAAGCGCTTTAAAATCCGATATAATGATGAAACGGGCTTTATCAGCCGGATACGACTCGTATCAGGAAAAACTAAATAAGGAAAAATTATTTCAGGATTTGCAGGACAAATTAACCGGAATAAACGCTTAAATACATCGAAGATAAGGAGAACGGATATCCTGAAAACCGCATTATAATTTTGAAAAATTGCCGGAAGTAAGGAAAAACATTGATTTTGCGTTTTTCAAAAACATTTTTTTTTATTGGCGGTTGTTAGGTTTTTGAAGTTTTACAAACGCGCATATATGTTTTGAAAACTTCGCTTTAAAATGTAAATTAAATTCTGTCGTTGCATATAAACGCATTGCAAAATAAGGAGTGATTCGGATTTGATAAAATCTGTTAATAATGATAAAGTTCAATTATGCACTTTTTTAATTAATAAACAATTATTTGCAATTGATATAAAATATATCAAAGAGGTCAATCCCAATCTTAATATTTTCAGCGTGCCGTCCGCGCCGGAATACGTGAAAGGTCTATTGAATGTGAGGGGTCGAATTGTTATGATAATAGACGTAGCGGTAAAATTCGGAAAAAAAAGTATTCATATAACGAAACAATGTCATAATATCATTCTGAAAAATTATTCTGAACTCCAGAAGGTATCCGGCATTGAACTTACGGCGGAACATAAACTGATGGGCGATTTCAGCATTGGATTTATTGTCGAGGAAGTTTTTGATATACTTGAATTCAATTCAAACGAGATATTGCCTACGCCGGCGCATTTATCTGAGATTGACTCGAAATATATTAATGGAGTGATAAAATTCAAAGATAAGTTATTGCTTGTGTTGAACTCGTCAAATATTGTTTTACAATAAATTTAAGATTAAAATATTTTTATGACTTTTGGAGGTAATTTAATGGAAACCGCTAATAAAAATGAAGAATTGATAAAAAATTTTCAGAATAAGCTGAAACAGGCGGATGAATTTATGTTTGGTTTGAAAATGTCCGCCGAGGAGCTTGTTAAAAGCATATTAGGAGCGCAAAGTATGACGCAAAGTTCCGTGGCTTCCGCCGAAGAGATTTCAAACAATACGAATTTGCTTGCCACTTCGTCGGAACAGATAAACGCCAATATAGCGTCAATAGCGTCAAATATTGAAAATATGAACCACGTTTTAAACAACGCTTCGGCGGCTGTTGAGGAAATGAGTTCGAATATAGATTCAGTTTCAAAGGGTTCAAATAAGGTTTCAGAAAATATGGGCGCGGTAGTAAAATCAATAAATGAAATCAACGCTTCGATAAATTTAGTGTCTCAAAACGCGGTTCAAGCGTCGGAAGTTACCTTAAAAGCGTCTGAACTCGCGCACGACGCCACCGGAATAATGAACGCTTTAGGAACAAGCGCAAAAGAAATCGGGAAAGTCATTGAAACGATAAAAATAATAGCTCAGCAAACAAATCTTCTTTCTTTGAACGCTCAAATTGAAGCGGCTACCGCGGGCGAAGCTGGAAAAGGTTTTGCAGTCGTAGCAAACGAAATAAAAGAATTATCCAAACAAACAGCCAAAGCAACCGAAGATATTATAACCAAAATTGAAAGCATACAAGAAAACACAGGCAGAGCAATAACTTCCATAATCGACATAAACGACGTATCCGGCAAAGTGAGCGAGATTCAAAAAAAAATAACCGAAGCTGTAAAAGAACAATCGGTTTCCGCCGACAGCATTACAAGAAACGTAAAGGAAACGGCAGAAGCGGCAAACGGCATTGCTCGGAATATTTCCGAAGTGTCCGTTGGAATAGTTGAAGTATCGAAATCCGTAGCTCAAAGCGCTCAAGCCGCAAATCAGGTTAACAAAGGCATTCAGGAAATCGTTCACGGTTCAAACACAATCACACGCAACACTACTGAAATAGCCGACGCTTCAAAGAATATAAGCAAAGATTTAGCCGGAATATTCGATACGATGAAAAGTATTAAAGGCGGCGGAGATTTGATGATTGAAATAATAACAACGGTTCAGGACAGCATAAAAGTATAATTTTGTTTAAATCAATATGTCTATAAACTTGAATAACGATAAAATAAAAATTTTAATCTGCGACGATAACAGGACGTTCCGGCGGATTCTTGGTATGACGATAAAAAAATATCCGGAGTTCGATATAATAGGAGAAGCGGGAAACGGAACGGAAGCTTCCGAACTTATTGAAAAACTATCGCCGGACGTTGTTTTGCTTGATATTGAAATGCCGGAAAAAAACGGAATCGACGTTCTAAAAGATTTAAAGAAAATTTCTTTAAAATCGCCCTGTCAGATAATTGTAATAAGCGCTTCAAACAATAATGAGCATAACGCGGATATAACTTTAACCTGTCTTGCCGAAGGAGCGTTTGATTTTATTAAAAAACCGGTATCTTCTTCGTTTCAGGATAATATTTCAGAACTTGAAAATTTATTGATAACAAGGATAAGACTTGCGCATTCTAAGAATTTATTAAAAACTAAAATAATAACCGGACATATAGAATTTCCGGCAAAAAAAGCAGAAAGAATATTTAATAAACCTATTAATTTGATTGCTATCGGAATTTCAACCGGCGGTCCCATCGCCCTTGAAACGATAGTAAAAAATCTTCCCGAAGATTTTCCGGCGCCGGTAGTAATTATTCAGCATATGCCCGCTAATTTCACTTTATCGCTCGCTAAAAGACTTAATAAATTAACTGCGCTTCAGGCGCAGGAATTGAAAGAAAATATGCCTTTAAAAAAAGGGAATATTTATATTGCTCCAGGCGCCAAACATACTATTTTACGAAAAAGTCCTTTAAATAATCAATTCTTTTTTTCTTACAAAGATATTCCGCCGGTTAATCATTGCAAACCTTCCGTAGATGTTTTTTTTAATTCATTGGCAAATCATTATAATAACGATATGATTTTTATTATTATGACCGGAATGGGAAACGACGGACTTGAAGGATTAAAAAATTTAAAAGAAAAAGACGCATATATAATAGCTCAAGACGAAGCGACAAGCGCAGTCTGGGGGATGCCTGGTTCTGCCGTCGAAGCCGGAATTGTGAACGAAGTTTTGCCGCTTGATAAAATAAGCTCGCGGCTTGTTCAATTGTGCAATTAATATGAATAGTAATTATATTAGGGATTTTAATTTTATAGCAAAAACAATTAATGAATGGTGCGGAATCGTCATAGACAAATCAAAAGAATATCTTATTTGCACAAGATTGAACGATATTATGCATCAAAACAAATGTTCGAGTTACGACGAACTTTTGATTTTGGCTATTAATGAAAAAACGCCGTTTTTAAAACAGAAAATAATCGAGTGTATGACCACAAACGAAACGTATTTTTTTAGAGATACGATTATGTTCGAGGATTTAAAAGAATACGGGTTTAATAAAATAATTAAGATGAAAAACGAAAATCCTTTAAAAAATCTGATGATACGCATACTGAATTTGGGCTGTTCAACAGGTCAGGAATCTTATTCTATTGCAATGACTATTCAGGAATTCATCAATAAAAATTCTAATCTTCAAATCTCTTTAAATAATTTTAGAATTATCTCGGTTGATGTTGACAACAACGTATTAAACAAAGCTAAGGAAGGCGTTTATAACGAATTTGAAATAAACAGAGGACTAAAACCTATATATTTAGAAAAATATTTTGAAAAAACCGGAAAAAACTGGAAAATAAACGATGAACTAAAAAAAATCATAACATTTCATCAAGGAAATATAGCTAATGGATTTAGTTTTAATGGAAAATACGAACTGATTTTTTGCAGAAATGTTTTAATATATTTTTCTTTGGAAAAAAAACTTGAAATATTAAAAAAAATCGGTTCTATGTTTTCTTTTACCGGCGGTTATCTGATAATCGGAGAAAGCGAAAATCTTTACGATTTAAACAGCGGTTTTAAAATTGAAAAATTCGGTAAAACGAATTTTTATTATATTTAATTTAGGAGGTTTTAATTATGGCTACTCATGATTTGGATTTTAAAGGTCTTGCATGTCCTCAGCCTGTTTTAAAATTACAATTAGCGGCTATGAAATTCCAAGCTGGCGATACAGTTAATGTTCAAGCTGATTGTTCGACTTTTCAAGACGATTTAACAGCTTGGTGCTCAAAAACAGGAAAAATACTGGTTTCCTGTAATCGTGACGGAAATGTTTGGAAAGCTCAGGTTCAATTTTAGTTAATAATATCGTAATTCGTAGAAAAAATTAATCGTAATGTCTGTTATTGATCAGTTGACTTTTTTTTCGGAATAAAAACCGGATTTTTTTACTAAACAGACATTACGACTAATAAAAAATGTTTATTAAATAATATATTATTTTTGAATGATTAAAGTTCTATTTGCTCTACGAAATTTATCGGTTCATATTTATTTTAGAATATGTATTAAACAAAAATTATATTCTAATTAAATCATATAATCATGAAATTACAATTATTATTGCATTTAGACTAAATTTTAAAGGAGGACTTAAGAATGAGTTTAAAACCAAAGATTGGGATATTTATCTGCAGATGCGGAACCAATATAGCCGACAAGTTAAAATTTGACGAATTAAAAAATCAAATTTCTAAACTGCCGGATGTTGCGGGAGTGTTCGAAGACAATTTTTTTTGCGCGCCCGCCGGAAAACAAAAAATAATCGAGACAATCAAAAAAGAAAAATTAAACAGATGCTGTTTTGCGGCATGTTCTCATAGAGTTCATGAAAAAACATTTATGAGCATAGCGGAAGAAGCGGGATTAAATCCGTATTTAATTCAGCTTGTAAATCTGAGAGAACATATAACGTGGGTATGCGACGATATTGAAGCCGCAACGCAAAAAGCGTTTGTTCAAATATCAGCGGCAATAGAACGGCTGCATTATCACGAAGAAATAATCAAAAAATTTCTTGAAGTAAAAACCGACATTGCGATAATAGGCGGAGGAATGACCGGTATAAAAGCGGCAAAACTTCTTGCTCAAGATAAAAGCAGAACGATATATTTAATTGAAAAAGAGCCGACGCTCGGCGGCTGGATGCCAAAGTGGGAAAAATCATATCCGACTATGGATTGCAATCCATGTTTTTTAGCTCCTGAATTATCGGAAATAAAAAATATTACAAATTTAAAAGTAATCACGTCAGCTCAAATCGATGAAATAAAAGGGTTTTACGGAAATTTTACAATAAACCTGACGCAGAAACCGAGATTTATTACGGATTCCTGCATAGGCTGTATGGAATGTTTTTCGCAATGTCCCGTAACTGTAAAAAATGAATTCAACGCGGGAATGGATGAAAGAAAAGCCGTATATATCGTTTTTCCGGGCTCGTATCCGAACACAGCTGTTATAGACGAAAAAAGCTGTTTAAGGTTTAAAGGCGAAAACTGTTCCAAATGTCAGGAAGGCTGTCCGTTCGGAGCTGTGGATTACAATCAAAAACCCGAACAAATGGAATTATCAGTCGGCGGAATAATAATAGCTTCAGGATTTGATATGATTGATATAAAAGAATTTCAGCAGTATAATTGGACCGGAAAAACCAACATATTTACAAATGTGGAATTTGAAAGAATGATGTCGTCGTCTGGTCCAACTCAAGGACATATAAAAACGAGAGATAATAAAGACCCTGAAAGCGTAGCCGTAGTATATTGCGGCGGCAGACAAAAAAGCGGATATTGTTCAAGCGTATGCTGCGGAGCTTCGATGAAATACGCAAGATTTTTACTCGGTCATAATCCCGGAGTAAAAATTTGTCAGATATATTCAGAGTTATGTCTTGATACAGAAGGTCTTCAAAAAATGAAAAGCGACCTCGAAAAAGACGGAGTAAAATTTATAAAATGCGATGATTACGCAAAAATAAAATTGGAAGAAAGCGCCGGTTCCGTTACTATAAAATTTACTCAAAACAATTCCGAAAAATCAGAAAAAGTTAATATGGCGGTAGTTTCAATGGGTATTAAGAATTCAAAAAATTCAGAGGAACTCGCCAAAGAAATGGATTTAACATTATCTGCCGAAGGATGGTTTCAGAAATCGCACGCTAAGATGGAACCGAGTTCCAGCATAATCGAGGGTATTTACATTGCCGGATGCTGCTCTACTCCGGGCGACGTGCAACGTTCAGTGATTTCGGCGAAAGCCGCGGCTGGCGAAGCAATGTCTAAACTTCTGGCTGGAAAAAAAATCGAGCTTGAACCCGCTGTCGCCACGATAAATCCGAACCTGTGCGCAGGGTGCAGATTATGCGTATCGGTTTGTCCTTTTAAAGCTATTTCATTTGATAAAAATTTAAAAATCAGCGTTGTCAACGAAGCTATATGCCGCGGATGCGGGACTTGCGTAGGAGCTTGTCCGGCCGGAGCCGCTACAGCCAAACACTTTACTTATTCGCAGATTTACGCTGAAATCGGAGGTGTTCTCGTATGAGTAAATTTGAACCGAAAATAGTGGCGTTTGTATGCAACTGGTGTTCTTACGGCGGAGCTGATAACGCTGGAAATAAAAAATTAAAATATCCTGCGAATGTAAAACTAATCAGAGTTATGTGCAGCGGAAGGGTTGATACAAAACTCGTGTTGAAAACTTTTAAAGAAGGCGCGGACGGAGTGATGGTGTTGGGTTGCCATCCGGGAGATTGTCATTATAGAAGCGGAAATTTAAAGGCCGAAAAACGATTTAGAACATTTGAAAAATTTCTTGAAAAATTCGGCATTGAAAAAGAAAGATTTTTTCTTGATTGGGTGTCTGCGTCCGAAGGCGAAAAATTTCAGAAAGTAATAAGCGAGATGACGGACAAAATTAAATTGATAGGACAGCTTCATCTTAGTCCGAAAACCGCTTAAAAAAATTACGATATTTCTAAAATGTGAAAAACACATTTCAGTTTTTAGGTTTCTCGCAGTTTTTAAAAACATTCGCTTCGGCCGATAAAAACTGCGCTTAAAAAATAAACAGGGGGTAATTATGACTAATATAACGGTAAAAATAGACGGAAAAGATTTTTCAGTTTCAAATACTGATTCTGTTTTTGACGCAATAACAAAAAGCGGAGCAAAAATAGGAGTTCAAAAATCTTTTCAGGAAAAAGATTGGATTCATAACGGCGAATGTCCGTTGTTGAATATCGCGGAAATAAACGGAAAATTATTTCCGGTAAAATTTTTGAAATCAAAAAAAGCCGTTGATAAATTGGATATAAAAACAAAATCCAAACTTATTGACGACGCGCTTGGAGAGAGAATCGATTTATTAAAAAAAGGCGGAGAATGTTTATTGATAAGAGAGCTTCAGGAAGTAGTGGCTGCAGAAGCCGAATCCGCGGGTTTTATTGATATGGAAGAACGGAAAAAATGGAAATTTGATTTGAAATATTCTCTTCCGTCGCTGCTTCACGACCCGAACAAATGCGTCAGATGCAAAGCGTGTATTGAAGTTTGTAGGGACGTTCAGGCGGTTGACGCGTTATCATTTGACGAGGAAAAAGGAATTATAATAGACGAGAATAAATGTTCTCGTTGCGGGCAGTGTATTCATGTATGTCCGATGGGATTCAAAGAAAACGTTAAAAACTTTATTGACTGGATGGGCTGCGAATCCTGCGCATTTTCAAGACCGCTCGGAGCTATGCGAGAAATCGACGATACGGTAAAAGTTTGGAACGAATTGAAAAATCCCGACAGATACGTTGTGGTTCAATTTGCGCCTGCCATACGCGCTTCAATAGGCGAAGAATTCGGATTTAAAACAGGCGAAGTGGTAACCGGAAAATTATACGCGGCATTGAGAAAAATCGGTTTTGATAAAGTATGGGACACGAATTTTACGGCTGATTTAACAATAATGGAAGAAGGATTTGAATTAATAAACCGCGTTAAAAACGGAGGAGTATTGCCGCAGTTCACATCTTGTTCGCCGGGCTGGATAAAATATATTGAAACTTTTTATCCTACTCTTATTCCCAATATATCATCGGCAAAATCTCCGCAGCAGATGTTTGGACCTGCGGCAAAAACATACGCCGCCGAGAAATTGAAAATTGATCCGAGAAAAATGACTGTAGTTTCAATTATGCCTTGCACGGCTAAAAAATTCGAATGCAAACGCGAAGAAATGACAAGCGCTTTTGAATACTGGAAAGAAAAAGGGACTGTCAAAGACTCGGAAAAATTTTACGACGTCGATATAGTTTTAACAACTCGCGAAGCGGTAAAATTATTGAAAATGGCGGGCGTGAATCTTGCCGATATGCCGGACGAGAAAGCGGACGGTTTGCTTGGCGAATATACCGGAGCGGCTCCGATATTCGGCAGAACCGGAGGCGTTATGGAAGCCGCGTTAAGAACGGCATACGAAGTATTAACGGGAAAACCGCTTGAAAACCTCGAATTTCACGATTTGGGAACCTTAGACGGAATCAAACGCGCTACTGTAATGGTTGGAGATATTCCGGTTAAAGTAGCGGTCGCCCACGGTCTTGACAACGACAGAAAAATATGCGAATCGATAAAAACGGGCGGAGAATTTAAAGATTATCATTTTATAGAATTTATGGCATGCCCCGGCGGATGCGTAGGCGGAGGCGGACAGCCGATTCAGACAAACACTGAAAAACGAATCGTCCGAGCCGAAGGCGTTAATACCGACGACAGAAATCAGGAAAAACGCAAATCGCATATAAATTCGGAAGTTAAGAAGATTTACGATGAATTTCTTAAGGAGCCGTTAAGCCATAAAGCGCATCATTTGTTGCATACGCATTATGTCGACAGGTCAAGCTCGATAAAATAACGGATTAGATTTTTATAATCCTAAGCCGAATTTCATCGGAAAAGGATAACCGTAAAATTTACGCATAATCCTTTTCCGGAAATTCGGCTTTATAAATATTTGAAAATCGTTTCACGATTTCCTCAACTTTTTTTAAAGCGGTGAGAAATGGAATATCGTCGAGATGGTCATTCAAAATTTGAAAAACGCCAAGTGCTTGATATCAATGTCTCCGTAAATGTGTATATTATAAAAATGGAGGCATTTACTTTAATGTGCCTATAATAGATTTTTTATAGAATATTTGATAAGTAACTTTTGTTGCTAATG
>DAINAU010000074.1:0-21371 GCA_036733285.1 bacterium | reverse complement strand
TTCTTATTTATTTTTAATGACTTAGCTGATTTGACTTCTGGTTATGTGAATTTAGTTGCCGAATCAGTATCGGCTGACGATATGAATTCGTTAAAATACGCAATTCTTATCGAACCTAAAACAGCGTAAAATTTCTGTTTTTGGGGATTAATACTTTTTTTTAATTTCAATTTGTTTTTTGCTGGGGATTCTTGTCTTTTTTTTCTGAATTTTCAGAGTTACAACTTTTAATAAAATTTCTGTTTTTTAAATTTTTTACATTTTTTTTAATATTTCCGACTTTTGAGGCCGGCTTTTTCTTATCCGAAGCGTTGTTTTTATCGAACTCTTATTTTACTCGTCGATTTTGTTTAGCGCTGCTCTTAAAAATAAAATACTTGACAAATTCTCTAAAACATTGTAAAATAAGTATAATATCAATGATTTTCTTGAATTAATACTCGCTTGCCGGAGTGGTGAAATTGGTAGACGCACTGGACTCAAAATCCAGCGGGCTTCGGTCCATGTCGGTTCGAGTCCGACCTTCGGCACCATATATAACCCGTTGTTTATCAGCGGGTTATTTTGGTTTTCAGGCCATCATCTCAGACACGTCAGAAACACCCGTTTTTTCATTGCGAGGAAGCCGCGAGGAAACTTTCGGCAATTTGCATATCGCGTCATACAGAGTTTTTATATCACGTTTCAGGTAATGTTTCATCGTGCCTTCGGGTAGTTTTCCTAACAGAAAATTGATGTGTGTTTCATTGACATCAGCTTTACTCAATTCAGTTGAAAAGGTATGACGTAGTTGATAAGGAACATAATCCGGTGTCACAGTTTTAAACAAATCCGACATTCTGTGTGTAATACTTTTGCGCGAAGAAGTGAATTCAAAAATATTCCCATCTGTCCTATCTCGCATTATAAGTTTTTCAATTTCCGGATGAACCGGTATTATTGTTACGCGATTGTATTTTTTTATTTTACTTTCGCGCAGTTGAAAAACCTTTACTCCGTCAATTTGCTTAACATTCTCAAAAGTAAGATTGAGTATGTCAACAGGCCGCAGTCCTGTATAAAAAATCAAAATGCAATAATCATAAAGCGTTTGATTCTTCATTTTTAACTGTGAAAAAAGTTCCGGTAAAAGCGCGGACGGTATAGGTTCAGTTTCTTCTTCAATAATATTATTCGGAAGTTTGACATTAGTGAATGGATTTGTATCTCGATAACCAAGTTCTACCGACAGTTTGAAAATAGTTCGTAAAATCAAACAATATTTTCTCACTGTGCTTTGCGCGTTTTCTTTCATAAATGCATTTTTAAAATGTTCAACATTGATTAGATTAACTTTTTTTATATCGTAATCTTTCCAATACTGCAGCAATTTGTTTATGCGGCTCTTTTCGTTCGGCTGCTTATCTAAAAAGTCATTCACAAAATATTTCTCGGCAAATTCGCTGACTGTAAAATCCGGTTTCAAGATTTCTGAAACACTTTTTCCGTTTTCCAGGGAACTTTCAACTTCTTGAATAAAGTTATAAATATCTTTTACATTTTGAACTGGGATATCAAAAGGTATCCCTATCTTATTGGCAATCTGGCAGCACTTTTTTTTATCAACTGATTTTGTCGTAGTAAATGTTTTTTTTATAACTTCTTTATCAGTTTTTATAATAACCTGTAGCCTTACTGAATTGCCTCTTGTTTTATCCAGAAACGGATAAAATTCATAATTTACATTGTTGCTCATTGCAGCACCTCCATTGAGGTTCTGCCATTCATTTTGTCTGGATTATAAATATAATTATTTAGTTTGTCAAGTCAGTAGAATGCAAAATTAAAAAATTACACTTTTGGTAGATTTAACATTTTTCAAGATTCAAATCAGTAAATTAAAAAAACAAGCATCAAAGTATATTTCAAGTGTCAAATCAGTAAAATAAGAAAACAAAAATTAAATAAATGAAATATTTCAAATATCAATTCAGTTAATTTAAGGAGCAAAACATTTTTCCGTTTTTATCAAATACCAAATCAGTAAAATATCAATATCATCAAAGAATAACTTTTTTTGAATACTATCAGCAATTTGAAATTAATTTTCAAAATTCAAATCAGTAAATATGAGAAACAAATTGTTCGGTATAATCAAATTTCAAATCAGTAAATAATAAAGTTTAATATAATTTTTTTCACGTAATAATTTAATCTGTAAATTTTCATTTAAAAACATCATATTTCAAAATTCGAATCAGTAAATCAAGAAATCAGACAAAAAAATTGGAAAGAATTCGAATCAGTAAAATCAATAATATTATGTAAAATTCTGACGTTAGACAGAAATATTCTTATTTCCGATAATTCGCAAAAAACCTGAAAGTGCGCGCTGTCAAGAAAACCGAAGGCAAGGTCGGCATCGTTTTAATCAATATTTGTTTTTTGTCGATGCCGAACGCAGTGCTGAAAAATTTAGGAGTGTCTATCGGCAGGTATTTTAAAATATTTTGAATGCCGATAGAAACCTTAATTTTTCTGGATTTTCTTGACTGCAGCGCATCGCGTAATGTGTTTTTGGCAAGTTTCTTTAAGGTTAAAATTTAATTTCGGAAATAAGAATATGGCGTACTATTCTATTTTTATTATTATCTTGATTTTATCAATATTTAATAGATTTCATTTTTCAAAAATCAAATCAGTAAAAATAAATCAAAAAATAAAAAATGAAAATTATTCAAATTTCAATTCAGTAAATCAAAAAATTTATAGATGATTTTTTGCATTATAATTTGAAACAGTGAATTAATTCAAAGTAGCTGATACATTTTTTCAAAGTTCAGTTCAGTAAATTAAGAGGCATATCAAATTCATTTTTTCAAATATCGAAATCAGTAAATTTTGGTGCAAGCGGTCAAAAATGAAAAAATTTAAATCAAACAATGCAAAATTATTTTATTACAAAAATAGTAAAAAAACGTTTATAGTTATTTTGATACGATTGGTAATTTACAAATTGCTTCATACATTCTTTGAATATCTCTTTTCAGATAACGTTTCATAGTTCCCTCAGGAAGTTTACCCTGTAAAAAATTTATATGTGTTTCATTTTCATCGTATTTACTTAATTCCGTAGGAAATGTATGCCGAAATTGATATGGAACATAATCTTGCGCAACTGTTTTAAATAAGTCAGACATCCGGTGCTTAATACTTTTTCGTGATGTTTCAAATTCAAAAATATATCCTTCAGTTCGATCACGCAATATTAGTCGTTCAATTTCAGGGTGAATCGGTACTATTGTAATGCGGCGATATTTTTTTAGTTTACTTTCTCTTAGCCGAAAAACTTTAATATTTTGTAGCAAAATAACATTTTCAAATGTTAAATTAAGAACATCAATCGGTCTTAATCCAGTATAATACAAAAGCAGACAATATTCGTACAATATATTATTTTTTGATTTTAATTTTTCAAATAATCCAGGTAAAACTTCATACGGAATTGCCGATGTTTCATTTTTGGGTTCATTGCTGGGTAGTTTTATTTTAAAAAATGGATTGGAACTAATATAACCAATTTCAATTGAGAGATCAAAAATTGCTCTTAAAATCAAACAATATTTTCTAGTAGTGCTTTCTGCATATTCGTTAAGAAATTTATTAATAAATTCTTCAATTTGCTTTTTATAAACATCTTTTATTTTATAGTTTCGCCAATACTCTAATAATTTATCAATCCTGCTTTTTTCACTTGGTTGTTTTTCTATAAATTCATTCACAAAATATTTTTCAGCAAATTCAGAAACAGAAATATTAGGTTTTGAAAAAATAGAGATGCTTTTTCCTGCTTTCCAGTGATTTTCAACTTCTTGCACAAAACTATAAATATCTTTAACATCTTCTATCGGAATATTGAAAGATACCCCAGCTTTATTTGAAATTTGACAGCATGAATTTTTATCAACTGATTTTGAAAGTGTAAATATTTTTTTTATTTTTTCTTTATCCGCTTTTATTATTACTTGTATTCTGACAGAATTTCCACGAGTATTATCTAAAAATGGATAAAATAGAACAGAAAACTTGTTATTCACTTTAGCAGATTCGACTTCAGAGAGGTTCTGCCATTCATTAAATAACATTTTAAAAAAAATATTGTTTTTGGTCAATTCATCTTCCATATTTTAAAATTCAAATCAGTAAATAACCGCCGAGAAAACTCGGCGGTTATGGGATATATTTTGCAATCAAATGAAAAAAAAATTTCATTTTTTGGCTGACAATTCATAAAATATACTGAACAAAATCGTCAAAATTCAAGTCAGTAAATTTGAAGAATCAATTTCAAGATTCCTATTTAATTTTTCTTCTTTTTTTTTAACTACTCTTTTTAATGCGTTAAAAAAAATAAAATCAAAAGCGCCTCTGTTTTTTTCCATAATATTCAGTGCTTCTTGGCTCGTTTTTCCTTTGTGGTAGCCACGATCTGAATTTAATGCATCGTATACATCACATACAGCAACACAACGTGCAAATTCAGATATTTGTTTGCCAATTTTTTGATCCGGATATCCTTTACCATCATAACGTTCATGATGTTCTTTAGCTACATTACAAATTTCATCTGAAAATTCAGAGTTTTTTAATATGCAGTATCCTGCCATACAGTGTCGCGGCAATAAAGCTCGTTCCTTTTGAGTTAACTGTAGTGGGTTAAAAACAATGAGATTTGTATGAGTTTTTCCGATATCATGTATCAGAGCGGCGATGTATAAATTATTTTTTCGTTGTTGCATAAGAAATTGATTCTTGATCTGAAATTTCAGAGCTTCCTCAAAAATATTTACTGAAAGTTCTGCTACACGTAAACAGTGACCAGCTGTATCATCGCTACTTTGCAATGAATACTTCATTACATTATGTAATGCTTTTGCCTTATCTTTTTGCAATTGAAAAATAATATAACCTAAACGTAATAATTGAATTTTTTCCGGAATTTCATAATTTGAATTTTTCAAATTTTCATAATAACTATCCACAATAATTTTACTCCTTTTCATTTCTTCCAATTCTTCATTACTTAATTTTTCCATTTTAAAAACCCCCTAAAAAATATTTTTAAATTTTAAAAATCGTGCCCGCTTTTCTGGACATTTTTATTTTTACTTTCAGATATAATCGCTGATACAATATTCGAAAATTTATTACAAAATTTTTCTGTTTCAATAAGTTCTTTTTTACGTTTGATTTCTCGCTGAGTTTTTTCAAATTCTTCTCTTTGATTTTCAATTTCCTTCTTTTTTTTCTTAGCTTTTTCAAGTTCCATTAGCATTAACATTCGCCTAAAATATATTGTTTCAATCCTTAACATTTCCCATAAAATTTCCAAAAAACCTTGCTTTTTTCGTGGTTTCTTTGCTGTTAATGAATTTATATATCGCTCATTCTTTTTCAAATTGTTTTTCAAATTATTTATAAATTCATTATTTGATTCAAAACCAAAATGATCTGCATACGCATTCTGATCAATTTCATTTTTGGGATCAATACAAATTCGATTTATCATTCGGCGAAAATTATTTAATCTCTGCGTCTGCGGAAATCTATTTATTGATGTTTTCAAGTTATGACCTAATAAATTAGATTTCCCTTTATTTACGCCAAAATTTCCCGGCTGGATAAGTTTGAATTCTTTTTGAATTCCATGTTTTCTCAAATAATCATTGACATCTTTAAAAAAATAATAGTATTTTTCATTTGTAATATTCAATACCTTCATATTATAATCCCTTGAACTAATCTCGATATGCATATGTTTATGCTTGTTACATTCATCTTTTTCATTTTTGTGAATCGCCATCACGCCTAAACAGCCTTTAAAATGACGATTCATAATATAAAAAAAAAGTTTTATCGTTTCTTCCTCTTCAAGCTGATTACCTAACCCGTCCTCAAGATCTATTACAGCACTGTAAAATGTTCGATCACATTTTCGGCAAGTATCGTCTATAAAATTGCAAAAAATATTTTTTCTTTCGTTAACTGATTTTTTGAATAAAAAATCTTTTTCTATATGATCGAACTTAAAATATAGCTTCGAATTATCGTGTTCCAGATAATTCAATTTTTTCGAGGGACTTCCCTTGTTTGCAATTATTTTTCCCGTAAAATGTTTGTCGTTCATTTACATAAAACCTCACTTAAACCAACTTGAATTTTTTTTATTTTTGCGTATAAATCTTTATAATTTGTATACAATATTGCTTTGTAATCTTGTATATCGTTACCTTCATGTAATTTTTTCGCAATTTGATTAATATTGTTATTTAAATATCTAAATTGCGCTGATAAATTTCGTATGTTGAATCTATCAGTACGAGTGAGTATTTTAGGATCCATATTTTCTGCTAAAAAATTATCGATAAGATCTAAAATTAATTTTGACAAACCATACTGCTTATTTACTATTTTTCGCCTTTTTCTCTTCGGTTTCATAAATCCGTTTTTATGCGCCAGCAATAATAATTTAAGTTTTGTTTCTTCATCAATTCTAATCGATATTCTGCAAGTTTTATTTTCCATTTTTTATATCACCTCCTAAATTTTCCGCGTTAGCGGGCAAATCAAATATGCGCTTTTGGCGCGGATTTGATGTTCCTTGCCTTAGATCTTAAAAGTATTACTTCCAAATACTATTCTGAATTTGAAACCATAAATCAATTCAATATAATGTTTGCTGATTATTATTTAAATTTTCACTTTTTACAGTTGATATATTTGAGTTCGGATTTATATCAACATTATTCTTATTCTTATTTTCGTAAAATGTAATTATTTTATGTAGATTATTTTTAATTAAATTTTGAAATTCTTTATCTAATAGCAATTTATTAATGTAAGTTTTCTCAGAGTTAAGCATATCTGTAATTATCTTCCCTAATTTCTCATATTGTTCCTGAATTTGTTTTTTTTCCCCCTCCTTGAATAATCGCTTGAATTTTTTTGCCGCCTCGTTGTGTTTTAAGTGCATTTTTTTAATTTTTAGTAAATCCATAAATAAACCCTCCAAAAAAATAAATTTTTAACTTGATTTTTAAATTTTTTCTATTATCATCGTATAATAATGAATTATTAAAAAATTCATCAAGTCACTCTTAATATATATTTTATTTTTGCAAAAAATGAGGGAATTTTTTTATAATTTTATATATAATAATTTAATTTTAATATTCTGAAAATAAAGACGTTACAGTGTTTTATGGGAATAAAAAAAATAGAAACAATTTTTTTTGAAAATGGAAAAAAATATAAAGCGGATTGTTATTTTAAAATTATATCTATAAATTCGACTAATAATTTTAAATTTTTAACGGAAATTGCTATTGACGGTCAAAATATAATACAAAAGACAATAGAAGATAAATATAATATTTTGACTAATTATTTTAAAGAAGATTCTAAATTGCAATGTATTTATAATTCAGTTGTACCTCAAAAAAATCTAAATTCATATGCTGCTGAATTTGCTCGAAAGGAACCGGATTTATATAATGAAATTATTGTTCCTTTTATAATATATATTTTTAAAAGTATTTATTCTGAAAAATCGGAAACTGTATATAATAACAAAAATTTCGATAATATTTTTTTTGCAGATTTCAAATTTTCTTTAAATCATAAAAAATATTGCCTCAATGATATTATAAAAAAGTATACTGAAATAATAAGAAAATCTAAAAAAATGAATTCAATATACTTAGTTTCAAAACTTTGGGAAAATTTTGAAAAAATATTCCCAAAACCAAGTAAACAATTAGCTTCTAATATTAACTCAATGCGTGAATATATTATTCAATACACGATAGATAATCTGTTAGTCCACCTATTTAAGAATACTAATTTTAACACTATGATTAATGATATAAATAATAAATTAACAAAAATGTTTCAGTATAATCGGAGTATTAGCAAAGAAGCAAGTGAAAAATTGCGCGCAATCTTTTATAATATAATAATTGCTGCTGATGTTTGTTTTACTTTTGATATGCAGGACAGATATTTTATGATTATCTCATCATTATTAAATAAAAAATTTTTTTCAATAGAAGAAAATATATTCTATGAAAAATATGAACTGAGTGAAAAAAAAATAAGTTTAAATGCTCAACTAATAGGTAATAAAACAATATTAAAATTTATGGAAAAAAGTATAGATTTTAGAATTTTTTTTTATGATAATTTAATTAAAATTAAGAAAAAAGAAATCGACCGAAAATATTTTTATTCAACTCTAATCAATATACTTGATTTTTATAATTATTCAATACAAAATTATTATAAAGATGAAAAAGAAAATATTAATTCAACTCCTTCAAGTGAAAATAAAGTATGTGATTCTGAATTTGATAAATGTTCAGATGATATATTAAAATTCCAAGACTTATCTGACAATATCGAAGATAAAATTATTAGTAGTGAGGATAAAAATGAAAAATTAAAAAAATTTAATAAAAAAGTGAATGACACTAAAAAATTATTTAAAAAAAAACAACTAAAAAGAATTATTCATTTAATTTCAAAAGGCAATGACATAAATCAAATTATGGATAAAATTAAAATTCCAATTAAGGAACTAAAAGAAAAATTAAAATATATAAAGAAAAAAAATGTAAAAGTGTGAAAATATAATTTAATGATAAACTTATTTTTTTATATTTACTTATATAATGACTATTAACAATATTAATTTTGAAAATTCTAAAATTTTAGTGGTGGATGATGAAAAGGATTGCCTTGATACCATTAAAATTATGTTAAACAATTCACATTACATACTGATTTTTTGTAATAAAGGAAGTGAATGCATTGAAATTGTTGAAAAAGAAAAGCCGGATTTGATACTTCTTGATATTATGATGCCTGACATCAGCGGTTTAGATATATGTAAAAAGTTGAAACTTAATAAACAAACGCTGAATATTCCTGTAATTTTTTTGACTGCTCTTGAAGGAACAACTAATATTGTTAATGCCCTTAAATTTGGAGCAGTTGATTATTTAGTTAAGCCTTTTGCTGCTGAAGAACTTAACGCAAGAGTAGAAACGCATTTAAAAACATATTTTGCAATTAAAAATCTTGAAAGTGTAATTAACAAGCATAATCATAAAAACGCATTATTGAATAGTAATTTAACCGAACGAGAATTAGAAATTTGCGAGTTAATAAAAAACAAGTTATCTTCTAAAATGATAGCTTCAGAATTAAATATTTCACTGTTAACTGTTGAAAGACATAGATTTAATATAAGAAATAAACTAAAACTTTCCCAAAATGAATGCCTTGCAACATATTTAAGTGTAGCATCCCAGTATATCCCAGAAACAAATCCCAGACAATCCCAGAAGTAAACCTGTTTTAACCCGAGAAATCCCAGAATATCCCAGAAATATTAGCAGCGTCAATTTAATATTTCCAGAATATCCCAGATAAAAATCCCAGTATATTCCAGAATCAAATTTATTACTCAAAAAATATCCCAGAAAAAAAAGACTTGATAGTAAGAAGAAAAATAATATATAATAAAAAAAATTGGAAGGGAGGCATTGTGATTAGCCACAATCCCAATGCCTCGAAAAACAAAAAGAAGTTATTAAATATTACCATAATTTCCAGTCGGATGTCAAGAAATATTTTTCTCAAAACAAAGCTCGAAATTCCCCAAAGCCGGAGTTATGCCCGATTTGTCAAAAGATAAGTTCCTGCCTTATTGGACACGGATATTATTACCGAAATGCCATTGACGGAGAAAAATGTTATAGAATACCAATAAAAATATTGAAATGTAAAAATCAAAAAAGCGGCGGATATATCTCAATGCAACCGACTTTTTTATTACCATACAAGCAATATATATTTTCAATTGTGTATATGTGTATTGTTGGAGGAAATTCAATAAGAGAAAGCATTGAAAAAAAAATTATTACATCAATAAATATCTCGTATAAAACTGTTCAGCATTGGATTCGCGGAATAAAATCAACAGCAAGTAAATGGATAAATTTATTGCAAAGCGAAAACGAAAATAAATGCCGGTTTGAAAATTAAAATAAAAAATATTTCGGATACAAAATATATGCTGGAATTATTAGCGGTATATTTTGATGGTTCAGATATGGAAAAAGAACATGAAAAATTATTATTGAAATATAACGGCAGTCCGCTTACGCCTATCCCCATAAATAGAAAGCGTGTTTATTAAAATGAATAGAAATAAAAAAAACTGATAGTGCGAACCTTGCATTTATTGTTAAAAAAAGTAACTTCGCAAAATTGAATCATTAAATTCGTAAAAAAAAAACCGCAATATTCCGTAAAAAAATAAGAAAAAAAATATTTTCAGACCACCCCAAAACCTCTTGTATTGCAGAAAAACCGCTAAATTTGTATATTATAATCAAAAACATCAGGAGGTTTGAATTTTATGAAAAAAAAAGCATATGAAAGCGAGGGTTTGTATCGGTTCAGTATAATATCGCCATTGTTGAATGAAGTTTTTGCTCATGGAGAACTATGTAAAAAATTACGAGAATCAGCGGAAAAATTTTATGAACATCCTGAACGCGGCTGGGAGAAATTCGCTTATAAAACAATTCAGGAATGGTATTACAATTATAAGCTAGCGGTATGTCCGCATTAGAAAAAAATGAGCGTTCGGATATTGGCGTAAGCCGCAGTATAGACAAAGAACTCGGCGAATTGATAATCACAATGAAAAAAGAAAATCCGCATAGAAGTTTCAGGCAGATAGAGACAGAATTGATTATGGCTGAAAAAATAAAAAAGAAAGAAATCAGCCGTTCATCTGTTTATCGGCTTTTAGCGAATCATAAAACAGAGATAGAAAGTCATAGAAAAAAAGTTGTTGAAAAACGAAGATACGAATTTGAATTCAGCAATGAATGCTGGCAAAGCGATGTTAAACACGGGCCGTATCTAAAAATCGAAGGACACGAAAATAAGAAGAAAATATTTTTGTTTGGATTCCTTGATGATGCAAGCAGAGTTATGCCGCACGGGCAAATTTTCTTAGCGGAAAATCTTGAAAACTTTAAAATTATTCTTAAAACAGCAATAATGAAAAAAGGTATTCCTGAGCGTTTGTATCTTGATAATGCCGGATATTTTAGAAGTCCTACAGTAAAAACAATCGGCGCGAGATTCGGTATAAAAGTTATTTACTGCACACCTTACTCGCCTTATAAAAAAGGGAAAATAGAACGCTTCTGGCGAACTTGCGATGAACAATTTATAACGAATTTAGATAGAAATAAAATTTATTCGCTTCAGGAACTTAATAATTTATTTTTAAAATGGCTTGAAACATGTTATCATCATTATCCGCATTCATCGCTTAATTCTACGCCTATCGAAGCATGGCAAAAAAAATCTAAAAATATTCATTACCCTGATTCCGAATCAATTGCTTTTGATTTTTTAGAAGAGACAATACGAAAGGTTCGCAATGACGGAACCTTTTCATTAAATGGCATTATTTATGAAGTTGATTCGCTCCTGCATGGACAAGCTGTTACTGTTCGCTTTGACCCGGCTGATTTAAAAAAAATATTTATCTACGGACAAGATGGAAAATTTTTTCAGGAAGCGCGTCCTGTCGATTTAATTGAAAACAGTAAAACTGGCAGAGCTGCATCGAGACAAATAAATGATACGCCTGTTTCTTCAGGAATAAGTTTTATGAATTTATTAGAAAAAAAGGAGGACGCTAATGTATAAGGAATATTTTGGTTTTTCTTCATATCCATTTAATAAAGACATCAATGCTTCTCAACTTTTTTTATATAAAAATTTTATTGAATTTCAAAAACGAATGGAATTTCTCCAGAAACATATGGGTATCTCGGTTATATTCGGACAGTCAGGATGCGGCAAATCCGCGGCTCTGCGCTGGCTTACTGATTCATTGAATAAAAATAGATTCAGATTTTTTTACATGTCACAGCCGCCTGCCTCGCTGTCTGAATTTTACAGGTATCTTGCGGCTGCTATGAATTTACAGCCGGCGTTTAATAGAGTGGATAATTTTAATTTAATTCAAGCTTTTATAAATGATTTGGTTACGCAAAAAAAAATTATTCCAATTATTGCGCTCGATGAATGCCAATTATATTCACACACGCTTATTGAATCTCTAAGGCTTTTTTTGAATTTTGATATTGATTCCAAACATAAAATTATTCTTATTATGGCAGCTCAGCCTGAATTGAAAAAAAGATTGAAATATACTGTCTATGAACCATTCACGCAAAGAGTTACTGTTCAATTTAATTTCTCTGGCCTTGAACATGATGAACTTGAGAAATATCTTATGCATAGACTTGATATCGCTGGCGGCAAACATCAATTATTTGAACCTGATGCAATCAATTTTATTTATCAGGTTACAAAAGGAATTTTGCGAAAAATTGATTCGCTCGCTATACAATCGCTTATGGTTGCTGCTGGCCTTAAAAAAAAATCCATTGACCAGTCCATTGTCGAATCTATTATTCCGGAGAATCTTTGGTTATGAAAGATTCTTCCCTTAAATTTATTTCAATTACTCCAAACGGCTTTCATATCTCAAATGTAAATATCAGAAATGATATTATTTTTACCGTCTCTAAAACTTCTAAAGCACGCAAATTCTGGCGTGTCCTTAATGATAAAAGATTCCTCGCCTGCTTTTCTTCTGACGGAATTAACTCATCTAAAGGCGCGCCTTGTTCTTCCTGCCTTAACAAACAAAAATGTATCCCAAAATTCCGATTATTTTTTTCTATTTTTAATTCTAATTTTTGTCTTGAACTTAATCCGGATTCTTATCAAAATTTTTTAGACTATACTAATAAACTCAATGAATTGAATCTTTCGATTTTTAATGTAAGAACCAGAGCGTTTGCGGTTGAGCGAGATTATTGGTCTAATATTTTTTTTGAACTTATTGATTCTCCGGCTTAAACAGAAATTATTGCCGGTATGAGTGCGGAGCGTAACAATATATCTGATGACAACAATAAAAGAACTAATGAAATAATAACAAATATTAAATCTGAAATAGATAACTTGATATATGAATTTTTATTTGCTGAAAAAAATTATACCGCACTTATCGAATTTGAAAAAAAAAAGAATATTAAGGAATCAATTGCAAATATTATTTCAAAAATTAAAAATAATTTGGGACCTGATTCTGATGAAATTTTTAATGCAGCATGGAAATTGTACCTTCATTCTTGCAATACTGTTGCAAATTCATTTTTTAAATCAGTTTTATTTTCAAAACTTCAATTTTTAATGCCCGAATTTTCAAAAGATGAACAATTGTTATTCAATTTGTTGTTTAATAAAAATTTCATGAATTTTTCATATAATACGAATGTATTTGAGGCAAAATTATTATTATTAACTTTAAAAAGGGACAATGAATTATGCAGTGAATTTATCAATTGTATTCATGCCTATTCGAATGAAATAAATGAGAATAATCAAGCTAATTTAGAAAAAACTTTAAGGAAATTAAAAGCCACAATTTATTTCCTTATAAAAAAACAAGAAGAAATAAAGGATAAAAAAAAAATTGATAATAATGAATTTAATTTTGATTCTAAAGTTTTTGAATCATTAACCGAAAGTATTAAGTTTGAAATTAACGATAATAAATATATTGACCCGCTTTCATTTCTTGAAAAAATAAAGAACGAGGCGTTATTAAAAAATAATGACGAAAAACAAAAAGAAGTCATTAAATTATTATCTACTGGAATAAAAAAGCATGTAATATTAAAAAAATTAGATATTGATGATAATGAATACAGGCGATTATTTAGAAATTTATCTTATGCTTTAAATAGTTTTATTGAAAAAAAAGTAAAAGAGATTGATAAATATTCACAAATAAATACTATTGAATTATTTGATTATTTATATAAAGCTTTACTTGGAATTGGATGGTCTGCTCAGTTTAGAAATTTCATAACAAAACATTATTCTGGTGAGTTGAAAAGGATAGAAAATTATTGAAAAACCAAACGCCGATTTTCTCGGTTATGCTTTGTAGTCTGTGAATTTTTAGTTATCATCTTTATTATGAGCAATTTTTTTCGTTTTATTTGGAAGTTAGGTATTTGATATAATTTACTTGATTTTTTTATTTTTAATTGAACGACAAAACTTTTATTTGAAAATTATTTCTAATCTGGGAGTTAATTTCAATAAATACAAATATTTTTCTACAGGCGTGTAACTGTATTTATCTGGATCCTCGTGTTCACTTATTATATATTTTTTTATCAAATCAAAAGTGTGTGATTGAAGAATTTCGTTTTCTGTTGTCATTGTTTATAATATCCCTGTTAATTTCAATTTTTTATTTCAATCATTACCAGTATTTTCAGTAAAATTTTTCTTTATTATTATATAATCTTAAGTTAAAACTTTGGGCTGTAAATCTGTACCATTTCGCCATGCTAAAGCTTCTTTAACGTTTTTGCAGTCAGGGTGAACGCCTTCAATATGAATTGCATTGATTGATGGATTTATCATTTTTAAATAGGGCATTCGCCTTGAATCGCCAATGTCAAGTAAAAGTAATTCATAGTTTTCATATTTATCTATACATGCTGCATTTAAATCATTACATAATCTTTCTATTCCTATTTTGCGGACAATCTCACGGCGCACCTCGCTGTTTTTTACTTTCAATATTAAACGGGCATCAAGTTTATCTGCAGGCATTTCGATGATTTCTCTATCTACAGCAACACCGTTTAAATACCATTCCTTTGTATGATCTTTCCATATAAATGCCGGTCCATCACAACTATGTAGTTGACGTTTATCATTAAATTTCATTATTGGCATAGGTAAAACATATATATGATTTTTAAAAGTCAATATTGCCGCCACACCGCATTCAAAAATTTTTTTAATAATTGCTACTTTATATGAGATATAGCCATCATTTTTTTTATCTAATCCACGCGGCCATAAATATGCATAAAGATAATAAAAAATAAAGTCCCAATATGAAATTATAGCTTTATCAAATTTATCCATTGTTTGATCAATAAAGTTAAACCTATTTTCATTTAAGCCCATTTTTTTTAAATGTAATCGCAATATCTGTAATAATTTATGTTTTATTATAGATAAAGAATTAATTTCTTTTCTGGTATCATCGCTTATCAAAAATGATAGTGGAATATCTGAATGTGAAACGAAGTTGATTTTATTATATTCAAGAATATCAGAAAGAAAATTATTTATCGGTTTTTTTGAAGCAATACCAAGATATGAGTTTAATTTAAATATTCTTTCCAGGCAAGTATTAAAATTTCTTCCAACTTCATATAAATCTGTAGCAGTAAAGTATGCTTCATCTATTTCGCTTAAATATTCAACAGAAATATTTACTTCTGAGTTAGAATTAAGACCAGCCTTAAAAAAACTCGGTGACTTTTTACTTTTATCTCCGTGAATAATAATTTCTTTAACTAATGAATTTGGACTTCCAGCAAAAACTAATTTTTGTTTTGACTGATTATATTCATTTAAATTATCAACAAATTTTTTAATTTTATTTTTGTCAAATTTATAATTGTATGAAATCATCCAATGTTGTATAAAATTATTTATCGCTTCAAAATTTTTATCCATTAAATATTAATCCTCCACAGTTCTAATATTATTTCTATTATCAAAATGATCATATTCTCTGACTTTATCAATTTTATACGAACCAGGTTCGATAAATATCGACTTGTGCTCATTATGCTGTAGGATAGTTGTTCCATCATTTACAATAATGTATATTTCCAAATCCTTTATGCCGAGATTATTTTGAGTTTCACGCTTATAAATTTCAGCATTTCCGGTTATTATATGTTTATGTCCTGTTGCTTCACCTTCAGCAATTATACTATTTAATGATTTTTTACAGTCAGAAGGTATTTTCTCGATTTTTTTTACTAAAATATCTCCTTGCTGATAATACATTTTCATCACACTCCTTAAAATTTTTTTTATTTTAAATTATTTATTAAACGTTGTCGGCTTTAAAGATAATCCCAATCTTCAGCCGATAACTTTATTTATAAATTCCCCCTATCTCATCCAAACAACTGCGTTTCAAACTGCCGTTCATCTGAAAAGAACAAGTCAAGATATTCATTAAAATCATTCTGTTTATTGTTCTTTCGCAATTGAAACATTCCTATAATTTTTTTGAACTTTGATAATTTGGACGAATTTCTGCATTCTTCAATAATTTTAGTTTTCACTGTTTTTTCCAATTCAATATTATTCTGCTGAAGCATCGCGTCAATAATTTCACTATTATTCCGGTTTTCCTGCATATAAAGTGAAAAATCAGGATTAAAGGCATCTAATACTTTTTTTTCAGGTTTGCCTGAAATCAATAGTATTCTGAGTATTCCTGAATTTTTAGTTGAATTTATTAGGCACTCTGCATATTCCAAACGGACATTAAAAGAGCGTTCTTTTTCTTCCTGATGATCAAAAATCAACACAGGCCGCGTATCTCGAATATCATCTGCCGCGTCAGCCTGCAAGTAACTTAAAATAAATTTCTTTTTACAATCGTCAGCAAACTGTTCATCGTCTTTATAATTAGACGAAAAGCGAATATAACTGCGTTGCAATTTATTTACAATATGCTGAGAGATTTTCATACCTGTATTTTCATCATTGGAAGATATTATAAGATTCAACGATGGAATTTCACTGCAATCAGCAGGATTAAGCGAATAAATTATTTTTGCCGATTTGATTATTTTATCAATAATATTTTTTGTATCAGTATTTAATGTATTCAGATTTTTGTCAGTTAATCTTGACGGTTTTGAAAGTTTTAGGGCAAAGGAACTTTCAATATAGCGCTGATAATATAATTCTGCTATCCTGTCAAGTTCAATGCCGTTAATAGCTCCGCTGATTTTTGAATTTATATACTTTAATGCGGCATTTTTTATAAAACCGCCAGGCATATTGTATCGCTCGCTTATTTCTCTGATTGTGTCCTGTTTAATGCAGGTAACTCCGATTTTATTAAGGAAGTGATTCCATAATTTTTCACGCAGCGATGTATTAGGCACCTTTATCCTGTATTTAAAGAGTATTCTTCGTTCAAGCGCGGGCGAAAGGTCATAGACATTGTTTGTAGCGAATATGACTATCACATTACTCTGCTCAAGCTGAATGAGTAATTCTCTGCTTTCCTGCGTATCTTTTCTGAGCATATCCGAACATTCATCAAAAAACAAAACTCCGTTATGCAAAGCAGCTTCAAGAAAAACCCTTGATAATTGACTATTATTATTTCGTCTGTTCCATCTTCGGTCTCCATTTTCCGAATTATCGCTGTATGTGATAAGTTTTTTATTCAAGTGTTTTGCTATAGCGTGCGCCAGCATTGTTTTGCCTGTGCCTGACGGTCCGTAAAACATAAATGTATATCCGAACCCATATTCAAAAACTCCGTTCAATCTGAATTCTTCTATTTTTTTCTGATATGCATCGTAATTGTCAAGAGCATTGATGATATCTTTCTTTATTGCTTCTTCAAGAATGATAGAATCAAACGACACGCTGCTGTCATCAATTTTGATAAAATCGCTCGCAGCGTAAGTATTATTATCGCCAAGCACAAAATTTATATACCGCTGATTCATTTCAATTTCCCAATTGCTGATCATTTCGTCATCTCGCGATTCAAGCGAAAAAATATCGTGCTTGACAAGCGCCGAGTCTGTCGAGAAAAGTTTTCTGTTTTTTATCCTGTCAGAATAACTTTCAAATAATATTTCAACCAGTGCGCCTACGCATAAATAGGGTCTGCGCGAATTGTTTGCTCCCTCAATTTTTTCAATGTATAATTTAAATACCGCACGATCTGTCTTTAATACAAATAAAAGAACGAATATCCGCTTTTCATCTTCTGAAAACTCAAGTTCATTTAAAGTGTGTTTCAATGGATGATAATCATAATTGAAAATTTTTGTTTCCAGTTTTTTTATAGTTTCATTCAGCTTCGATATTTGATCGTTATTCTTTTGCGCTGTTTGCCATAATTCACAACGATTAATATAATCCCGAGCAAGAGCAGACATCAAATTAAGTAATTCTGCCGGAATAATTTTTTCATCATTACTATTATCTTGTAATTTTTTTGTCATAAAGTTTACATCTCCTTTTTTTTAATGATATAGTTTCATTAAATTTTCCTTCAAGTTCGCGTATGTCATATATAGGACAATCAGCCAATAATTTTAATTTTTTGAATTTTATCTTACATTTTTTGAATTTAGCGAATTGTTTCAATATCTTTAATTTGGCTTTATATTTGGGATATTTAATTTCAGCTTGTAATCCAATTTTTATCCATGAAATTAAACTATCATTAAATGAAATAAGTTTTTCAGGTTTCCTATCTGATGATATAATTATTTGACATCCAGAATAATACAATGAATTTAAGATAAGTAATAAAACCTCCTGTGTCTGTTGCTTTCCTGAAAAAAATTGAAAATCATCAATAAGAAGAACTTTAATTTTATCAAAACCTTCTTTAAATTCAGCGGTTTTTTTATTACATAAAGAATGAACAAATTGCTCTGTAAATTCAGCAGCAGTTAGATATTGTGCTAAAATATCAGGTGATTTTTTTTGAAGATAATTTACGGTTGCATTCAATAAATGCGTCTTCCCAGTTCCACTTTTACCATAAATATACAAAAGATTAAAATATTTACCCGGATTATCGGCAATAAACAATGCGTATTTTTGAGATACTTTATTATTTTTACCAATTATAAAATTATCAAATGTAAATTTAGCATATAATTGTTGCGAATTAAGCATTCTATACTACCTCCTTTATATGAATATCAGCGCTATTTTTTTGATTTATTATACGGATTCTTTGTATCCTTCTGCACAGTATCCGCAATACCGTATTCAATACATTCTTCAGGCGAAAGCCAGGTATCGACATCGCGAAGCAGTGTTTCGTTTAATTCTTTTTCAGTTGAAATTTTCGTATGCTGAAAATAATGATTGCATATTCTCTGATGCATCAGATCCTGCTCTTTTCGGGCTGCAATCAAACTCGAATGATTTCCTACCGCTCCGCCTGAATATCTATGAGATAAAATTGAAGTTCGAGGTGTAATCACTCGCTTGCCCTTTTCGCCAGCCATAAAAATCAATAAGCCCATTGACGCAATCATTCCGATGCCTGTCGTGTAAACCGGTATTCTCGACCATTCCATAATATCAATAATCGCAAATCCCTCAGAACAGTATCCTCCGCAGGAATTGATTATCAATTGAATCGCAGGCACATCATTTTCCATATTAAGACGAATGATTTCCTTACATAATCCCTCGGCAGCAACTTGCCCGCTTAAAAATAATAGACCATCCAAATCCCTCTTTTTTTCTTCATTGCCATTGTTTGAACGCATAATTAAAACCTCCTGAAATTTTTTTTATTACAAATTATAAAAATTAAAAGTTATTTAAGTATTCAAGCCTTTTAAATATTTTATTGCAAAGTATTATCAATAAGATACCAACACAAATGTTCAGAATAATTATTATCAAAATATAAGCATTCTGTGTTTCAGGTTTAATTATGGTAAGACCAATATTTATAAGAAACAGAAAAAATAATGTGTATGACCAAATTAAAAAAAAATTTTCATAAATAAAATGAATAGAACCGCAGGTGGTTTTAATTGAGTATAATAATTTTCTCTTTTGATCAGCCTCTATATCTGTTATTTTTTGTGAATATAAATAAGAATCTATTGCCATTTGATGATTTGGATAAGTATCATTAAAAAATCGATATGCAATATCAACTTGTCGTTTTAAAATCCAAAATAAAAAATAAACTAAAACAATAATTAACGGTAAAATGCTTTGATATAACATAAATTACCACCCCATAAAATAAAATTTAATATATTCATTTCAATAGATATATCCTTTCTAAATCATTTATTGGAACATTAATTTAAAATATTTTTCTAACTCGTTAATTATCAAACAAATATTTTTTGCATCTAATTTCATTGTCTGCATATTTGTTATTTTCAAATTTTGATCGGCAACCGAAATCTATAATTTGACTGTCGCACCGAATGGTAATTCTGTATCTGAAGGCGTAAGCGCTATTGTCATAACCTTGTTCTGCCAGCTATAATTTTTATAGATTTCACAGATATCGGAATCAAGGTCTGACGCTATTATTACAATATGTTTTCTATTTTTAATATTTTTTTCAAGATGGTCGAATACCGCCTTATGACTCGTCCCGCCTCGTGAATAGCGGGTTTTAACAAATTCATCAATAGCTTTTGCGTATGCTTCAAAGTTCTGTATTTTAGTGATCTCGCTGTCGTGTATTATAATTTCGAGCGGATAACCTTTTTTATTCAGCTGCCAAAGCACAAAATATATTTTTCGTATATCGTCATTTCCCATTGAGCCCGATTCGTCTATAGATAGCCATATCTTGGGTTTTTCAAGCGAAAAATTCAGAGACGGCAGCGCAGTAATATGCCGGGCGTATAACGACGGTTTTGTCCATGTTGAAAATTCATTTTCCGATTTGTTGAAACAGATGTTATCAAGTTTTGTTTTGATTATTTTCAGCCAGTCAAGTTTAACGCTTAAAGTAACGCCCAGTTTTTCGAATGTCTCACTATGCCCGAGTCCGCGCAACCGCTCGATAAGGTCATTTATGCTGTCCCTGATCAGCGCCTGAATCTCTGGATTTTCCCGTTGAGCGCTATTAGCTGCAGCGTTGTTTTCGTCGAACCGTTCGTGATTGCAGTCCAGCGTTTTCAATGATGAATAAATATAATCACGGATAATGTTGCAATATCCGGGATAATTCGCTGCAGTGTTGTTTGTATTCTCGTCGGTACTGATGCCGAAGGCGCATCGTTCGTTTTCAGTTTTTTTATCATCTGTTATGTTCGTCTGCGGTATTCTTATAATTTTAACTGCGCTTTCCTTTATCAAATATTCAACGATATATTTGGGGGTGTAATAGACTCCTTGCGATTTTCTTTTTGATTTCTGTTTTTCCTCGCTTTTATGCCCTTGAACATATCCCAAATACTGCTCATACATTCCGCCCAAAACATCAGCGGAAATAACGGAAAAATCATAGCGGTAGCCGTCTTTTGTTTCGTAAAGTCCTTTTATCACTTCACTAATAACTTTGTCGCCTGCTTTCCATTCCTCGCAATAATGAGGAGCGAAAAGTTTTGAATTAAAACCGTCGTCAAAGTCGCGAAAAA
>DAINAU010000073.1:0-21441 GCA_036733285.1 bacterium | reverse complement strand
GTAGCTTGACTTCCGGTAATGTTTTTGTATTTCTACTTCTCATGTCTACACCCAATCTGCGTTTAACTCATTTTAATATTGAAGTTTTTAATAAAAAACGTTATAATAATTTTCTTAAATTTTTTATTAAGGAAAACACTTATATATGAAACACAAAAATTTTTTTATAATGCTCTTTATCGTCAATTTTTTTGTTTGTTCCTGCAGTTTTACTCCGAGTTATCAAAAAATATTGACTGAAAAAGACTCTGCAATAGCCGAACTTAACAATAACGTATCTCAAAAAAAAAATGAAATAGAAGCTCTTCAAAAAAAGAATTCCGAACTTGACGAAGAACTGAAAAAAATCAAATCGGATTTGCAGACTGAACAAACCAAACTAAACGAAACCTCTAAAACGCTTGAACTGGCGAACAATCAAATAACGGTTTTAAAAAAAGATTCCGAAAATCTTTATTCAAATCTCGAATCGGAAAAAAAAATCAAATCCGAAACTGAAAAACAATTAAATTCCGCGAGTTCAGAATTAAACTCGGCAAAAGATAAAATCTCAAACCTTAACGGAGAGATTAAATCGAAAACTGAAATAATATCCGGACTTGAAAAAGACGCGGCTTTGTTAAAAAAAAATATTGAAACCTCCAATATTGAAATTGATAAATTAAAAGAAAACATAGACGCGCTTAAAAACTCTAATGAAAAAACTAAATCCGATTATGAATCAAAACTTAAAATTGAAATAGAAAAACAAAAAAAACTTGAAAATGATATTATTACGTTGAACAAAAAAATCGACGGTCTGCTCAAAAACGCCGCGGACTCGGAAACAAAAAACAATAATGTCTTAAAAGAATTGGAAACATTAAAAAATAATTTTGAAAAATTCAAAAACGATTCCGCGAACCGGTTAAAGATAATTGAAAGCGAAAAAGAAACCGAACTGAAATCTTTGGAAAAAATCAAAGACGACGAAGCTAATAAATTGGCGCTTGAATTAAATAAACTCAAAGAAGAATTGGCGAGAATGAGCGGAATTGAAGCCGCCAAAAAAACGCTCGAGGAAAAAGCCGGAGCTTTGGAAAAAGAAAGAGATAGAATTATTTTAGAGCTTGAAAAAAATAAGGCTGAAGAAATATCTAAACTTAAAAATGAAAACAATAAAATAAAGGAAGAACTTGAAAAACTTGAAAATAAAAATGAGTTTTTGGTGAAAGAATCCCAAAAAGGAATTGAAATAACTTTTCTCGATAAAATACTTTTTGATTTGGGAAAAGCCGATTTAAAAAAACAATCAACGAAAACTCTGAATAATGTAGCGAAAATTTTAAATAATTATCCGAATAGAAATATCGTAATTGAAGGTCATACTGACAACAAACCGATTAAAACCCCAAAATTTCCGTCTAACTGGGAACTATCAGCCGACAGAGCTCTTTCCGTATTAAAATTCTTTATAGCGTCGGCAAAAATTCCAAAAGACAGAATCAGTTTTCAGGGTTTTGCCGATACGAGACCGGTAGCGGACAACGCCTCCGAAGACGGCAGAAAACTTAACCGCAGGGTCGAAATAATATTGCTCCCGCGGGATTTAAAAATTGAAAGAGTTGAAACCAAATGAAATTATACGCTGATTTACACACGCATTCAATAGCCAGCGGCCACGCATACGCCACTATCGAAGAAATGGCGCGTTCCGCTTCCCTGAAAGGAATAGAATATCTCGGAATAACAGACCACGGTCCTTCTCTGACTGCCGCGCCAAACGAATTGTATTTCAAATGCGCTTTGCTGTGTCCCCCGGAAATTTGCGGCGTGAACGTAGTTTTCGGCTGCGAGGCGAACATTATCGACTATGACGGAACAATTGATTTGGAAGAGGATACTCAACGCCGTCTGGATATTCTGCTTGTCGGCTTTCATAATTATACTCCTTATATCGCAGGTTCGGAAAAACAGAATACTTCGGCTTTGCTGAACGCGTTGAAGCGTCATAAATATATCGATGTTATTGCGCATCCGGGAAATCCGGCTTTTAAAATAAATTACGAGGAAGTAATCAAATGTCTGAACGATTACAACGTCATAATTGAAATTAACAACAGGTCTTTTCTGCCCGACCAGCTTTCCGCAAGAAAAGGAAGTTCGTCGAATTGCAGAGAGGTTATGAGATTATGCGAGAAATATAACGTGAGAGTGTCCGTGTCGAGCGACGCCCATAATCAATATCAGATAGGTTGTTTTAAATACGCGCTGGAAGCTCTTGAAAGCGAGGGATTTCCGGAAAAATTAATTTTGAACGCGGACAAACAAGCTCTTTCCGGTTATTTAAATTTCATTCATTCGGATAAAATACCAAAAGAGGTATTATCTTGAGATTGAATAAAAATATCATATTTGTTTTTATATTTTTTTTTATTCTTTCCATTGAATTAAAAGCGGCCGACTCGCCCGCTAACGCCGCAAATAAAAATCAAAAAAAAACAACGGTTAAGAAAAAAATATCCAAATCAAAAAACAAAACAAATAAATCCACAAAAAAAATCTCAAAAAAAATTATTAAACCAGAAACCCGGACCGTCGATATTTCTTCCGATTCTACGACAAAAACTACGATGAAAACCGGCTCCGCGGAAGATATGAAAAGTAATTCGGAAAAGTATAAAAGAAAACAGTTTATAAAAATTCTTATCGATCCGGGACACGGAGGTATGGATTCAGGCGGAACAATAGAGGGAGTCGAAGAAAAAAACATCGTTCTTAAACTTGCTCAGCTAACCGCAGCGGAATTAAATTCAGAAAAATATAAAAACCGATTCATAACCGAACTGACAAGAGTCAACGACGTTTTTATAACTCTTAAAAACAGAAAAAAAAAACTCAAGACTTCTAACGCCGATATTTTTATAAGTATTCATTTGAATTTGTCCGTAAAAAATCCCGACGCTTCCGGAACCGAGCTTTATTTCGTATCCGAAGCCGGAGCGCCTGATATTGAAACCGAACGAATCGCTGAAATTGAAAACTCTTCTCCCGAATACGCCGGTGAAAATGAAGAATTAGAATCCGACAACGGTATTTTATCATATGTGCTTGCGGATTTGAACAAAAGAAATATTATAAATCAAAGCGTCCAGCTCGCGCTTAATCTCGAAAAAAATATTAAGAAACTCGACGGAATAAGAGTTCGTCACATAAAACGCGCTCCTTTTTTTGTTTTAAAAACTTTAAGCGCTCCTGCAGTTTTGATAGAAGCCGGTTTTCTTACAAATGAAAACGATAGGAATTTATTTCAGTCCGAAGAGTTTTTAAATTCTTACGCCGTAAAAATAGCCGGAGGCATTAATTCATTTTACGAAAACACAATAAAAAAAATAGAGTTTCCGTATGTTGAAAACGTCGGCGACTCAGGATTGACAAATGCGGATTCAGAATCAAAAAAATAATTATACCGCTATTAGAATTCAATTTATTATTCTGATAGCGTTTTCATTAGTTCTATGTTTTTTAATGTCTTATCAAACCGCGCGCCGGTATTACTCGATAAATCCACAATCTTGGGATATATCCATTTACATTCAAAATATGTTTCTCATATCCAACGGACTGGAGTTCAACACTGTTCGCGGAATAAATATTTGGGGGCATCATATTGAACCGGTATTATATCCGATTGCCCGGCTAATTAAAATTTACGGAAAACCCGAAGCGTTGCTGTTAATTCAAGTTTTTACGGTTTGTTTCGGTTCGATACTGGTTTTTTATTTTTCAGGCAAATTGTTGGGAAGCGCGGGAGCCGGTTTCATAACCTCCCTTTTATATTTAATATATCCGGGGGTTCAAAATTCAGCGTTATTCGAGTTTCATCCGGGCTCGCTTGCTCTCCCGTTTTTTTTCCCTTTCATTTATTATTTAAAATCAAACAAATTATTTCCAACCTTATTTTTTTTATTCATTATTCTTTCAACAAGAGAAAATTACGCGATACCGGCTTTCTGTTTAAGCGTTTATTATTTCCGGCGAAACAGGACGTTTAAGATTGTTTCTATTATTTCAGCGCTATATTTTTTAGCGGCCATATTCTTTATAAAACCTTATTTTAATAACGGAAATCAAGATTTGCATTTGGTTTATTATTCCGGTTTTGGAAACGGAACGTTTCAAATAGTTCTTAATATTTTTCTTAAATTCAAATATACTTTATCATTGCTTTTTTCCGTTGATTCTTTAAAATATCTTTTAGCATTATACGCGCCTTTAATGTTTATTCCATTGATTAAATTTAAAATGAATTTGATTCTCATTCCTATGCTTGCGATTAATTTATTAAGCAATCATCCCGGCGTCAAGACTATAGATTTTCATTTTCAAAACGAGATAATTTTATTGATTTTCGCCGTGTTTATCGAATCCGTTGTCGAATTTAAAAATAGAAAAAACTCGAAATTTATTTATTCTATGATTCTCGTTCTAATAATTTCAGTTCCTGTTTCTATTCAATATTCAAGGCTTTACCTTTTTGACAAAGAATCAAAACAAAATATGAAATACGACCATAAATATTTGTTTGCGGCGAATTTGAAACAATTTATAAATCAGGATTTCAACGTCTGCGCGGACATTACCTACTGCCCCTATTTTTCTTACAGAAAAAATATTTATCTATTTCCTAATTGTCCTGAAAATACGGACGTAATAATTTTATATAAAAAATATTTGGATAAAGAAAACAACCAATATTTAAAAGGCGTCCTAAAAAAACGCGGAATAAAAAACTATTTTGAAATCGGCGAATCAATATGTTATTTTCTTTCCCGCAAAAAAGCTTTGACCCAAACACCGCATTAGAAAAATTATTTTATGCAATTTCAAACGAATTCTTTTCAGTTTTCACTACAATTAAGAATAAGTCCTCGTTTTAAAAATGTCTTAACGCGTCCGAAGGTTTTAAATTCGCGGCGCGCCGCGCCGGAAAATAAGCGGTTGCAAGCGAAATAAAAAGAATCAAAATCAAACTGAAAATAATTGATGCGGGATTCGGCAAAAAATGCAGATGTTTATCCACAAGCAGTATGGATATTATGCTTTCCGAATTTTCAAAAGTTATAAATTTTAATAAATACATCAAAATAAACGCAAATACTATTCCGGTTATGCAAGATAACAAAGTAAGAAAAAAAGTTTCCAGCAGAAAACAGGTTTTCACGTCTTTTTTCTGCATTCCGATAGACCGTATTGTTCCAATTTCTCTGGTCCTCTCTTTTATGGACATACGCAGCGTGTTTACGACTCCGATAAGAATTATAAAAAATAAAACAAGAACCGCGATTACAGTTATAATATTCAAAGCGCTTTCAAGTTTTAATACGGCGCTTGCGCTTTCATGCATCGTCCTCACGTCAAGTTTTGCGATTTTAGTTTTAGTTTGTTTTATATCTTTGATTTTTTTCTGCAGCTCTTCAGTGGTTCCGGTCCGTTTAAGAATCTGCCATTCGTCCGATATTGCAGGAAAAAATTCTTTTAAGTCGGCGAAGATTTTCGAATTATCATTATACCCTGCGTTTTTAGGAATGAAATCGTAATAAACGGGAAAAAAAGATTTTTCAGATACAAAAGCGGTATTCGGCGGAATATTGGATTTTTTTTCATTGACTATGGATTTAACCTGAAAATCCGCAATTACCGAATCTCCTTCAAACTTGCTTTTATATTCAAAAACAAGTTTGTCTTCCGGTTTCAGGTTAAACGTATTAGCGATATGATTGGTTATTATAGCTCCGCCGTTTATAATGCCGGCAACATCGCAACCAGCGGATAATTTTAATTTATTATTTATGAGCGTTATAGATGAGCTGTCTTTATTCACGGGAAAAAAAACAATATCAGAATACGAATCATTTGATTTTATGCGTCCCTGTATAAAAGCTTTTTCAGGCGAAAGAGCTTTATGAAGTCTGTCCGCTTGTTCGATTGATTTTAAAGGATTATTCAAATTAACAAGCAATACTCCCGTTTCATATGGTCTGTAACCCATTATTTTTTTCATATCTTCCATATTCAAATACAGCGCGTTTTCCATAAAAATATTGTCAAGTTTAACGATTGCCGCCACAGTCAAACGAGCAGTCTGAGTCTGACCCCAGACATTAGTAGTTCTTAAACGCAGAATGTCGTTAACTCCAACGTTAAGATATTTCGCCTTCATTTCGGAAAGCAGAATCGGGTTTTCTATATTCTTGTTCTCATAATCTTTAATATTTCCTGAAACGACTTTGCACCAGCCGTAAAATTCAGGACTCGGTTTAACTCCAGCTAAAGCTATATTGTCGCTCTTTCCATTTCCGATAATTCTTCCGAATCCGCCGACTCCTTCCTCGATTTCTTTTATTCCTTCCACATTTTTTTGTATAATCTCAATCAGACGTTTTTTATCGCGAATCATCATATTCTGAAAATTGCCGCGTTCGCTTACGCTTATATTCATATGACCGAAAATATAAACTACAATTTTATTCAGCAAAACGTCTGATATGCCGTTAGAAAATGAATTCGCCGTAACAAGCGCCGCCATACCGAAAGCTATCGCTATTCCAAGCAGAAGGTTTCGGCGTTTTTGCCTGTAAAGATTTCGAAGACTGATTTTTATTGCCGGATTCATAATTTATTTAACTCCTGCGAAATTCATTTTTCAAAAATGTCCTTTTATAATTATTCCCTTGAAATCGCGTCAAGCGGCGTTATTTTACGAGCTATTAAAACGGGATATATCATAGAAAGAATTGTTACAATTACAAGCTGTATTATCCCTGCCGCGACGTCGCCGGCTCCAAGAAGCGGCATAAACGAATCTCCGCCGTATAGCAGTTGCAGAAAATCATTTGACGTGGTTATATTTTGAAACGCTATGATTTCAGTTGTTATTATCCCCGCGATAATTCCGGAGCCGCCGAAAATAAACGATAGAATCGCGGTTTCAAAAACAAACATTCCGGAGATAAATCCTTTTGAAGCTCCGACCGCGCGCATCATTCCGATTTCTGAAACTCTTTCAAGCGCAGTCATGCTTAAGGTGTTCATAATAATTATAATTGCCACAAAAAATAACAGCATTACAAATCCGAAAAGAGCGGCTCTAATAATTGCGGCGATATCCGCTATTTGACCTACGGCTTTTTTCCATGATATTACCCTGCATTTTAGTTTTAACTCGTTTATCTTTACCGACAATTCTTTTATAGTTTTATCGATATCTTCGGGTTTTTTCAGTTTTATAAAAACAATATTATATGCGCCGGAATCGCGGACGCCGGTATCAGCTTGATTTTTAAATGAATTGGGTTTAACAGAATCCGTTTTTGACGGGTCTTCGGGTAGATTTTTATGCGGAGTATTATCCTCGATTGTTTCCATATTTCCGCCAAAAAGCGCTTCAAGATTGGACTCGTCAATATTCAATAATGTTTGCTGACCCTTTGATAATTCGGCGTTTATATCATTTGAAGTTACCCAACCGAAACATTCTCTGAACGATTCTATATCGCAAAAATTGATATGACCCCAAATACTGTTTAAAGAAGAAAATTTGACGATACCCTTGATTTTCGTCCTGATATCAAGCGCGGAATTTTTTTCGCTAAATCCCATAAATACAATATCGCGTTTAATATTCAAATTTTTAACGTTTAGTTTTGCGTCCTCGGAAAGATTTTTTTCGACTGCTTGCGAATTTTCAGGAACGCACCAGTAATTGTAATAATCGTAAAACTCTTCTCGCTGTTTAGTCGTTATCAATACGCCTCTTTCGTTTTTTTTTAAAAGATTTCCCTCCTCCGCGACGATATTATCGCCAAACATTTTTTGATATTCCACAAAATCAACGCCCATAATCAATGTATATCCGGGCTCTCCGTCTTCGTTGAATAACATGACAAATTCCTTTCCAACCGGAAGATATTTGTCAATAAGATTATTTGCGTCCAGAATTTTTTTTATGCCGTCGAATCCTTCTATGATTTCAACCGGTTTTCCCATTTGAGAAAAAATCACATTGTCTTCTTGTTGTTCGCTTGAAATCAAAACAATATGACCGGTATATTTATCCACGATATTTTTCTGCAAACCTTTGTCCATACCCGAAATAACGCCGTTTCCAACGGTCATTAAAAATGAACCGAGAAATAGAATCGTTCCGATTACAATGCTTTTTCCTTTATGTTTTAATATGTTGCGCCAAGCGATTTTTATTAATTGTTTCATAATATTAATCCGAGATTTTTCCGTCTGTCAGACGAACAATATGTTTTGCGTATTTTAAAACGCGCTGGTCGTGCGTTGAAAAAATGAAAGTGGTTTTTTCTTTTTCATTTAAATTTTTCATAAGTTCAAGAATGGATTCCCCCGTTTCAGAATCAAGATTAGCCGTAGGTTCGTCCGCGAGCACAATATCCGGATTCGTAGCCAGAGATCTCGCTATGGCGACTCTCTGACGCTGTCCTCCGGACAACTCCGCGGGTCTGTGTTTTATAAATTCTTTTATGCCTACGGCTTCGATAAATTTTTCAGCCCGCGCTCTGATTTCGGATTTAGACAAATCTTTCATCAATAAAAGCGGAAACTCGACATTTTCGCGAACGTTTAAAACCGGTATCAGATTAAAAGTCTGAAAAATAAATCCTATTTTATATAATCTTAATTTTGTAAGTTCTTTATCGTTAAGCATTGTTATGTCGTTTCCGTCAATCTTAACCGTTCCTGAAGTTGGAGCGTCAATACAACCGATTATGTTCAACATCGTTGTTTTTCCGCTTCCGGACGCTCCGACTACGGAAAGAAAATCCCCGCGCTCGACTGTAAAATTTATTCCGCGAAGGGCTTTTACTATAGTTTTGCCCAACGGATAATCTTTTAGCACTTCTTTCATTTCTATTAAACTCATTGTTTCACCTTCATATATAACGTCATTAAAAAGTCGACGAACATAATTAGAAAATAAGGTTATATTTAAATCCGGATGCATTAAACCTGAAAACTGCCAAGTAAAAATTAATGCTTTTGAAAAAGCGCGTAAAATCAATTTTTTCCCTTGCTTCCGACATTTTTTTCAAAATTCTAATGCGGTTTTTAAGTTTAATTAATCCTGAATTCAAGCAGATTACAACGGATTTTTCCGTTGTTTAAATTTAATTTTGAAACCGGCTTCAATGAAATTTTGGAAATAAGATTTTCCTCTGCCGGACAAAAAATATATACCGCGCTGTTTCCGCAGTATTTTTTTACCGTATCTCCTATTTTTCCGTAAAAATATTCAAGATTGCGCGCGCCCTGCATTCTTTCGCCGTGCGGCGGATTAAAAATAATAATTGAATCGGTCATATCAAACGACGGATTAAAAAAATCCTGTTTGTCCGTCTTTATAATATTAGATAATCCCGCGTTTTCAATATTTTTTTTCGCCGAATCGACAAATGTTTGAGAATTATCGAAAGCAAAAAATTCATACCGCGTCGAATCGTTTGCAAGTTTATCTAATTTTAATTTTACGCCTGAAAAATATTCTTTAATATCCAAGTTCGATTTGACGAAACTGAAATTCGGATTGAATTTCTGCGGAGGTATCCGCATAATTTGAAGAGCCGATTCTATTATAATAGTTCCAGAACCGCACATCGGATCGATGATTTTTTTGTATTTAATATTATTGTTGTTGTTCAACGCCATTCCGGCTATTCCGGCTGCAAGCGTCTCTTTTAAGGGAGCCGCGTTTGTTTCAATTCTGTAACCGCGCTTGAATAAAGACCTTCCGGCAAGATTGATTCCGATTACGGCGCTCGTCTTAAAAACTCTAAGTTCAATCACGATATCAGGCGAGTCTTTGTTTATATCGGGGCGTTTATTGAATTTTTCTCTAAAATAATCGGCTATTGCGTCTTTAAGTTTTAAAGACGCAAACCCGGAATGTTTTAACGGAGACGAAATTATAGCGGAACGTATCATAAAAGATTTATCCGCCGAAAAAATAGCGTCCCATTTAACTGAATTTTTTGCGGTTCTGTAAAGTTCGTCATAACTTGAAATTTTTTCTTTCAAAATTATTAATGAAACATTTCCGCATACGTTTGTCGAATATAAAAATGACAGAGCTTTTTCGCTATCGGCGCGGAAATAAATTATTCCGTCGCGTATAAGATTGTTTTTAATTCCGAATTTATTTAATTCGGAATTCATTAATGTTTCCAGACCCGGAACTGTCGTTGCAAAAAATTCGTTATTTATTTTCATATAAGCATTATATTTATTTTTTTAAAGGGGTCAACATTTAAATTCTTGATAATGTCTTGCTTTTTTGAAGTTAAAAAGGGCAGTGAAAGTAATACTCCGTTTTTAATATATTCTTTAACCGAGTTGATTAAAAACTCTACAGGATTAAGTTAAGAGATTAAGAGGGACAGTTAGCATCTTATCAATAAATTTCTTGCATTTACGTCATGAATATTTATTAAAACGCTTTGAAACATATATAAATTACAGCGTCTTATTAAGGCGCGATTTTTTAATCTTCAATTTTTTATAAGTTGAGAAAATCGTGAAACGATTTTCGAATATTATTTATGCCGAATTTCCGGAAAAGGATAACAGTATAAAAACGCTTGCGTATTCTGTTTTCATATATTTTTTTTTACCGTTGGCTTAATCAACGGCTATAAGAAATTCGACGCTCTTTGCAACTTGTTGCAACTTTCAGCGTCGTAAATTCAAAAATTTACTTTTCACATAAATAACTGAAATTACATACGAAAATTTTATTAAATTTATTGGAACAATTTCTGACTGCGATCCTGTAGAAAACATAAGAAAAATTTCTTTTTTGTTTTTTTTATAGAACTAATATAAACTTATATAAAATTTCGAAATAATAATTTTAAAGATTAAGGAGATATGGTATGAAAGCTGTGGTAACGGGCGGAGCCGGATTTTTAGGTTCGCATTTATGCGAATATTTGCTCGGCAAAAATTACGAGGTTATATGCGTTGACAATCTTTTGACCGGAGATTTAAAAAATATCGAGCATTTGCGAAATAATAACAAGTTTGAGTTTATAAAACATAATGTCGCAAATCATATTGAAATCGAAGGAGGCATAGATGAAATCTATCATTTTGCTTCTCCGGCAAGTCCTATAGATTATCTTGAACTCCCTATTCAAACATTAAAAGTAGGTTCGCTTGGAACGCATAACGCGCTTGGTCTTGCAAAAGCTAAAAACTCGAAATTTATTTTGGCTTCAACTTCGGAGGTATACGGCGATCCGCTTGTTCATCCGCAAACGGAAGACTATTGGGGAAACGTTAATCCGATTGGTCCGCGCGGCGTATATGACGAAGCGAAAAGATTTGCAGAAGCAATTACTATGGCGTATTTCAGAACTCATAAATTAAAAACTCACATAGTTAGAATTTTTAACACTTACGGTCCGAGAATGCGTCATAACGACGGAAGAGTGGTGCCTGCGTTTATCAATCAGGCATTGCAAAACGAAGACATTACTGTTTTTGGAGACGGCAGTCAGACAAGAAGTTTTTGTTATGTGAACGATTTGATAGAAGGTATTTTCAGATTGATGCAGTCTGACTTTAATTATCCGGTTAATATAGGCAATCCGTCGGAAATGTCAGTTCTTGATTTTGCAAAAATTATAATCAAACTTATTAATTCCAAATCAAAAATAATTTATAAAGAGCTGCCCGTCGACGATCCCAAGGTAAGACAGCCGAATATCGCTATGGCAAAAAAATTATTGAATTGGGAACCAAAATTCAATCTTGAAACCGGATTGAATAATACGATTGAATATTTCAAAAAAAATCCGAGACTCAAATAAATATTATTATTGCGTTAATTTAAAATGAAAAAAGCGATTTTTCTGGATAGAGACGGAACTTTAAATCCCGATTCTTCATATATCAATAAACCGGAAGATTTTAATTTTTACCCTTTTGTAATTCCCGCATTGAAATTGTTAAAAAAAAACGGGTATTTATTAATATTAATTTCTAATCAGTCCGGAGTAGGGCGAGGAATTATTTCAATTCAAGATATTGCCGATATTACAGGTAAACTGCAAAATTTATTAAAACCTCACGATATAAACGTCGATGATTTTTTTTATTGTTATTATTTTGAAAAATCCGAAAATCCCGAATACAGAAAAAATCCAGAAGATAGAAAACCGGAACCGGGTATGATTCTTAAAGCGGCTCGCAAACATAACATTTCATTGAAAGACAGCTATATGATAGGCGATAGATTGACGGATATTTCAGCGGGCAAAAAAGCGGGATGTCAAACGATTCTCGTAAAAACCGGAGACGGCAGAATATCATGTTCTGAAATAAATTCCTGCGCTTCGAATGTTCCGGATTATATTTTTGATAATATTTTAAAAGCGGCCGAATTTATTTGCGGAGAAAATTCAAAGTATAATAATCGAGGAACAGAATTTATTTGCGGCTAAAAAAATGAAACCAACTCTTTTTGATAAATTATTTTTGACGGCTCTATTTGCAATTTTGCTGGTTTATATTTTTACCGGCAATTCCAGATACTCTTTAATAAATCATAATCTCTGCGTCAATATTAAAGCTCCTAATTACGATGTAACCTATGATTTATATACCGACAGAATAATAACCGTAAAGGGAAAAATCTCGGACGTCTTGATTAAAATTGAAAAAAAAAAGGCGTCCATTGCAGCTTCCGATTGCCCTAATAAAACTTGCATTCATTCGGGCGAAATTTCTAATGTCAATCAAATCCTCGCTTGTATTCCAAACGGAGTCGTAGTAAGAATTACCGGCGATGTAAAAGGCGGACAAATTGATTCCATCACAAAATAATAAAATTAAAACATACGTTTTTTCGATTGTCATCGTCACGGTTCTATATGTTTCAGAATCGCTTATTCCCAAACCTTTTCCTTGGATTAGAATAGGATTTTCAAATATAGTATTTATGCTGTTGTTAAAACAAAAAAAACTGAATCTTCCGGAAATATATTTGATACTGCTTTTTAGAAATATTATAGCTTCCGTTATTGCAGGAACCGCCGGAATCGCGGTATTCGCAATAAGTTTAATATCTTCGGGGGGCGCGATTTTCATAATGTATTTAATGTTCAGAATATTAAGGGAATCGGCGAGTTTTTTAAGCGTATCCGTAGCCGGAGCGATGACCAATATGTTTTTGCAGCTTTTAACCGGTTCATTAATAATATTTCAGAATACAGGATTACTTTTAATGTCGCGGTATTTTCTTCTGTTCGCTTTTGTTTCGGGATTGTTAACAGGATATATTTCCAATAAACTTTACGCTAAACTTTCTGAAAAAAAATTTTTTATTTTTAAATAAAAGAGCGGCTGATAATAATGATTATTTTTATTACGGGAGCAACCGGATATTTGGGAACCAAATTGGTTGAAAAAATTTTATCAAAAAATTTTACCGCGGTATATCTGCTTGTAAGAAACGAATCAAGGATTCCGGAAAGCTGGAAAAAAACGGACGTAATTAAATTCATATGCGGAGATATTACGGATTTTGTTATTCCGGATGGAATAAAAATAGACGTTGCGGTTCATCTCGCTTCTTATAATAAGCCGGACAATGAGAATTATCTAAAAAAAATAAACGTTCAAGGGACAAAACGAGTTTGCGATATTGTAAAAAAAAATAATATCAACAAATTGATAGCGTTAAGTTCGGTTTCGGTTTTAAACGGAATTAAAGCAAAATCAAATTCGTTCGTTTATAAAAATAATTTCGATTACTCGGCAAAAGACGAATATGGAAAATCAAAAATTGAAGCTGAAAAAATATTGCTTTCTTATACCGATATTAATAAAATTATAATCAGATCGGCTTACATTTGCGATGCTGATAATTATTTTGAAATAATAAAAAACCGGATGCGGAACCTGAAATTTAAATTCGTCGCAGGGGCAAAAAATTATTATTGGCATACTGCGAATCCGGATTTGGTTTCAGACTTGATAACAGGTTTGATATTCGGTAAAATTGATTTCGAAAAGGAAGGAAAAAATATTGTTAAGATAGCAGGCGACGAAAATCCTGCGACGGTTTACGAGTTATATTCAAGACTTGCCTTAGAAGCAGGCGTAAAGAAACCTGTTTTTGTAAATCCTGCGATATTAAAATTCTTGATTTTTTGGAACGAATTATTAGTCCGCTTTCTGCCGGCTGAATACAGAAAAAAAGTAAATCTAAAAAATAATTTAATCGCGTTTCATAATTCTAATGAAAAATACGAAGTCGACAGCGAGTGGATAAAAAAATATATAACTTGAAATTTTATAATAGTATTTTATGATTGCAACTAAAAATTATTCGGCTTTTGCATCTAATTTTTTTGTTTAGAGAGGTTCATTTTGATTTCCGTATTAGTGGCGATGTTAGGCGGTATGGGATTGTTTCTCACCGGAGTAAAAATTCTTCAGACCAATATGTATAATCTCACTTCGAGAAAATTCAGGACGCTTCTTGAAAAGGTTACAGACAGCGATTTGAAAGGGTCTTTGCTGGGAATCATATTCGGAGCGATTACTATAAGCACCACCGCGGTTAATTACGCTGTTATCGGAATGTTGTCAACCGGATTGCTTTCAGTTCAGCGCGCGCTTCCAATAATTAATTGGGCCGGCGCCGGTTCTTTGCTTTTGCTTGTCATAGTATTTATGGATATAAATCAGGTAATGTTGTTTTTACTTGGAATAACCGGAATATTATACGCGTTTGACAAACCTAAGAATAAAATTAATTTTGTTGCCGCGGTTTTGGGATTATGCATAATATTTATAGGCATAAAATTAATGGTGGACAGCGCCGCCCCTTTGAAAGATATGGAATGGTTTAAGGAACTAATTCTTTATTCCAAAAAATCGTATTTCATGGCGTTTCTTATAGGCGCGGCATTATCGTTTCTCGTGCAATCCGTAGACGCTTTTTTAATAGTGATTTTTTCGTTTGCAAAAGTCGGCATATTTGACGCGGACAATACAATATTATATATCTATGCGAGTATTATAGGAGAGGGATTGCGTTATTGTTTTCTTGCAATAGGTTTAAAAGGTCAGGCAAAACAGCTTGCTTTATTTCCTGCCGCAAGCTGCGTTATAGGTCTTGTTATTTTTATTCCTTTATATTTTATTGAAATTAAATTCAATGTTCCGCTCGTTAAGTATTTATTTGTTTCAACAAATAATTTGCCGCTTGAGCAACAGATGACTTATTTTCTTGTGTTTTTCAGCGTTATAACAACTTTTTTATCTCATTTATCAATAAAACCCGTAATATCTTTTCTTGATAAAATCTGGCCTGCCACTTTACAAGAACAAGAAAGCTCTTTAAAATACGTTAAAAGCGATATTCTTAATGATACGGTTTCGGCTATAACAATAATTGAAAAAGAACAGTTCAACATTTTAAATAAACTTCCGATTTACACTGAAATTATCCGTTGTAAAATAGAGAACAAACCTTCAAAATATTCCGTTCAATCATTAAATGAAATCACATTCAAACTTACTAAAGAACTTGATTTTTATATTTCGGAACTTATAAATAAAAATCTTGATAAAGAATCTTCAATACAATATTTAAAATGCGTTCATAGACATAATCTTATGCGCTCAATATTTGAAACAACGTCCGGTTTCGCCGACGAAATAACAAGCGTCGACATATCGCCTGAGATGGAAAAACTTATAAGAAATTTTTTGGAGGGACTCGATGCGATTTTGCTAACCGCCAACGACGTGTTCACTAATTTCAATCCTGACGATATCGAAATAATAAAAGCTATGACTTCTGATAAAAGCGATTTGATGAATAGATTCAGAGACAAATATCTCGGTTTGCAGCCTGCGCTTAACGACGCTGAAAAAAAGGTTTTATTGATAGCCACCGAACATTTTGAAAAAATTATTTGGTTGCTGAAAAAAATTGTTGAATTGACGCGATAATTTGAACCGTCCGAATTTTACCTAAAAACTATCCGCGCTAAAAAGTAAAGAACCTCCGAGCAAAGCTCGGCGGCTTTGAGGAATTTCTTGGAAAAGAAATACTGGAAAGTATACAGATTGTTCTCGTTCTTGATGACTTAAATGTTTCGCGTAAAGCGGCAAATAAGTTTAATATGCCGGCGCAGCAACATTTATTCACGCTTTTTAATATGGAAAGATTCTTGAAATAATCCGTTTGTATACATACGCTATTTTAACGCTAAGGCAGTGGGGACAAAAGGATTGTTTCTGTTCAAAATGAAAGTAGGGTAATATGAAATGAAACATCAAAATAAGAAAACTAATTTTAGACGTTAAATTTGTTTTCTTATTTTTTCATTTAGTTATTAATCCATTTAATTACGGACGCGTTAGAAACTAAAGTTTGAAAATACGGGGGCGGATTCAGAAAAGGATTTGCCGCCGGATTTGTATTATACGTAATATTTACATTGCCGGTAGAATAAACCGATTGAGCGTAAATGCTGCCTAAAATCCTGATATTATCAATATATATATTGTTTTTGGCATAAATAATCCCTTCGATGTAAGGACGGTTTGGATTAGAGGGATTAGTGCCATTAAAAAATATATTTTTTTTCGTCAATAAAGCGGGATAAGAGTCGATAGAATTATTTACAGTAATACCGTTTGAACCGACTATGATTATATCGCCGGTTGCGCATATGGTTCCATTTATTACGGTATTTCCTTCGGGGCTTATTGTTATCGAAGGTTCCGGCGAAATAAATTTTCGAACTACAAGATTATCCATCCAAGCGATTTGTTGCGCAAATTCTACGGCAACCTGTCCTGATTCATCGGATTGAACAGTCGACCAGGTTTCAGAAGCGCGAAGAGCGTTATTCACCCAAAAATAATAATCGCACCAACTAAATCCCATCCAGTTGCAGATTTCACCGGAAGCGTATTTTAAAGTTTGAGTCGAACCGTCCGCCGGAATATAAAAATTTCCCGCCGGATCGGAGATATCCCCGTTTCTTGCGCCATCCGTTCCGATTTGCGGAGACGCGTAGGTTCCGTTAGAAATGTGGGCTAAGGTATTATTGTTTTTATTTCTCCATTTAGTCGATAATGCGGAAGTCCCGTTATCAGGATAAACTCCGGAAACGCCTATGTCGCATTGTATAAGAACATTTTTTTCATTTACCGCCGGAGTTCTTATTCCTGCGTCGCTATTATCGCCGGTATTGCAGCGTAGTCTAAAATTGATATTATCATAAATCATTGGTTCCTGACCCGCGCCATGCAAATCAAGATGCCTGCCGTTATGGTAATTAGCTAAAGAATTTATAGAAAAATCATCGTAGATAATAAATACGTTATCAGTATTTGACGGAGCCGCTACAGCGGAAGGATTATTATAATAAATATAATAATTTTCGAGATAACTCGAAGCGGATATAGTGTCAATTATTCTAAACCAAATTCCTTTCATATCCGGTCTATGAATATAAACTCTGTCTAATTCAGTATATACTCCGGTTCCAGAATTATATCTTACTAACCGCAAATCGTTTAAATCGGCTCTCAATAATCCCTGAACAATTAATGAATTCGTATCTAAATCTAAATTTACTGAATAATCCGAGGGAAGCGTTACCCACCAGGTATTATTATTTGTAATTCTAAGTTTTATTCTGCGCGTATAACTTTTATTCCACCACCTGATTCCTCCAATGGTTACATCGCCGTTAACATACCAAACTCCTGAAGACGTCGTTCCTTCAAGAAATTCTTTGTATCCCGAAACAAAATGACCTAAGGCTGAAGCTTCCGTTGCATAACCATTAGTGTCAAAATCAATTCTTGTTATTAACGTGTCTCCGGAATCGACAGAAGTGAACGATACGCCGGAATAAACTATAGCCGAGGATGTATTCAAAGACGTATTAGAATGCAAATTACCGTCTGATACAAAACCGGTCAAACCAATATTAGCGTCGGAATCAGTCAGTATTAAATAATTAAACATATCCTGATTTCCGGCAATCGCCGAATAACTTAAAATAATAGTATCGCAAAATTTTTTATAAAATCCGTTCGAAATTATTTTATATACCGGATAAGAGGAAGAATCGATAATCACATTATAATATCCGATTGTTTCTCCTGATATATCGGCAAATTGAACATTCGAAAATCCCACATTCCAAAGCGGATCAGTTTTAATTTTATGTTTTGCAAATTCGGCTCCCGCTTCGGCAATATAAAATGTTTGTTGTTTAATCGCTATGACGTCAGATTTTTCAATTAGTTTCAGCGATATAAAAGAAATTGAAATCCCAAGCGCGAAAAAAATAAAAATAAGAATTAAAACGTAAATAATCGCAAAACCTTTGTTTTGGTTCATAATTTATTTTATTTTCGAGCGGCGAGAATAATTTTTTTCAAATCTTCAACCGCCTTTTCAAGATTGTCATTCACAATTAAATAATCGTATTTGTCTTTATATTCCATTTCAGAACGCGCGTTTTTTAAACGGAGGTTTATGACTTCTTCAGTATCAGTTTGTCTTCCCTTCAATCTTCTTTCAAGCTCTTCCATTGACGGCGGAGCTATGAAAATCAATATGCTTTCAGGAGCTCTTTTTTTTACCTGCATTCCGCCTTGAACGTCAATATCCAAAATTATATCTGTTCCGGAATCAGTTTTTTCTTTTACAAGACTTATCGGAGTGCCGTAGTAATTATTATGAACCTGAGCCCATTCTAAAAAACCGTTTTCCTCTATTGTTTTTTTAAACGTATCAACGTCTGTAAATTTATAATCCGCTCCGTCAATTTCTCCTGTCCGCGGTTTGCGGGTAGTCATTGAAACGGAAAATGAAATATTTTCCAATTCAGCCAATACTCGTTTGCAAATAGTTGATTTGCCCGCTCCGGACGGAGCTGAAATAACCAATAAATTTCCTTTTAAACCCATAAAAAACTCCTCAAAATAATTATTTTATGACTGTTCCGTATTTAAGACTGCCGTTGCAAGGCCAGTCGATTTTTGGCGGAATAGTTCCAATTAACATAATTTTTAAATTTGTAACATTTGCGTCTGTTGTTCCGAACGGCGTATAACCCCAGGAAACAGAATTATCTGAACTGTAAAAAATTTGAAAGGCGTTTCCTGAAACAGAATCCTGCGAAGAAATTTTATAAGAGACTTCCGCCGGTAAAGTATCGTAAATTTCAACGTCCGTTGCGGGAGCAAAACCATTATTCAGATATTCGATATAATATGTTATTGTAGCTCCGGGTTTTACCGCGGTATCTGCGCCGCTTATTTCAACCGATTGAATATATTTTTTTATAAGAACGCTTGAAGCGCTGACAGAATCGGTTTTCAAACTTTCATTTCCGTAACTGTCCACTGCGGCAACGGAATAATAAAACGTTTCTCCTTGAACTGCGGTTGTGTCAAAATAGCTTGTATCTGAAATAATGATTAAATTTAATTTTATATAATTTCCAATGCCAGTAGTATCTCTGTAAATATTATATCCTGATAAATCAGCGGTTGAGACAAGATTCCATTTTAATAAAACTCCGGTATCCGGAAGAGATAAATCAGCGGCGGCTACTAAACCTGCAACCGAATCGGGTTTTAAATTATCAATGCAGAAATTTAAAGTCGTGTCGGCGATTCCGGTATCAATTCCGTCAAACGCAAAAATTCTGAATCTTATCGTTTGAATTATTGTATCCGGCAAATCGGCGAAAGAATTCCAGACGAACGAATATGTTTTTCCTATTGAATCCCCGTCTAAATTAGACGTATCTCCTGAATAAACCGAAGCGTTATGCCAGTTAGTCCCGCCGTCTTTTGAATATTGAACTATTGTTAAAGTACATTTATTATCGTCCGGATCGGAAATAACAAAAGTACAGGAAATATTCTGACCGTATGTTTCTCCGTCAACCGGAACCAATATCGTGCAGGAAGGAGCAAGATTTGTAATTATATTTGCGGTTAATACTGACGAATACCAGCTTCGGTTCTGAAAATTTTTTCCATCGGTATAATGGCTGTCGAAAGATACTATTCGATAATATTTAAATCCCTGACTTAATCCCGAATCAATATAAGACGTTTCATCAGCAGTTTGCGTTGACCAGATTAAATATTGTTCCCAATCGTTCGTGTCGGGATAATCGCATCTGTATAATCTGTACCCCGATAATCCTGTAAGCGCGGAGCCGTCTTCGTCCAAAGACGGTTTCGACCAGACTATTTTGATTTGCGATAACGTAGATGTATCGATTGAAATAAACGAAGGCGTTGTGGGAGCTATGGTATCCGCGTTTGTCGAAGTATCTATTTCAGTAATTCTAAAAGGAACCCATATTATTTTATTTGAAAACGATCCTTTAATTTTATTAGAGATATTAAAAGAATCAGAAGTCGACCAATAATTATAACTAAAATTTGAAGTCGCATTAACCGATATAAATATCGCAGAATCTGGATTTGTCGGCGAGCCGAACCAGTTGTTTTTTTGAAAAGTATTTGAAGTTGTAGTTCCCGTTATATAGAAACCGTATGTGTTTGAATCAACAGTATTTTGATAAAATATATTATTTATTGGATTATCCGTTAAATTAAATCCAGTTTGTTTATTATTTGACGAAACATTATTATAGAAAATATTGTTATTTGCATTGAAATGTATCCAAAAACCATTCACATCGTTATTTCTGGAAATATTATTATAAACATAGTTTGAATTTGAAGATGCTTCTATAAGAAATCCTGTACTTAAATTTTTTTCTGCAATATTATTTGAAATAATATTGTTCGAACTTAGATTAATTTGATAACCGTATACTAATATTCCTGAAACAAAATTAGAATCAATTACATTATTATTTGAAGTTTCTAAAAAAAATCCACTAAAATAATTATTTATTGAACTATTATTAAAAACATAATTATAATTGCTATTTGGACGCAGATATACGCCAGTAAAAGAATTCATAACAAAATTTGAAATAATTCGATTATAGTTTGAATTATAAATTCTTATACCGTCGTAACATCTATCCACATAATTATTCTGTATTATATTTGAATCGCTTGAATTATATATCCCGATTCCCGCTCCTGAGCCAGTTGATTTACCGCATAAAATGACAGAAATATTGTTTATGATCGAAGTATCAGTATTATTAAAATAAACTCCAAAATAAGATTGCGTAATCCGTAAGTTTTCTATTAGAATATTATTTTTATTTAAAGCGTAAATTCCATATAATGTGGTTATACTCGAATCTCCGGGCGGATCTATAACCGTTAAACTTGAGTCCGCTCCGATTAACGACATATAATTTGTATCAATGACAACTGTTTCGGAATAAG
>DAINAU010000072.1:0-21473 GCA_036733285.1 bacterium | reverse complement strand
GTTCGGATTCCAAAGCAAGATTAAATAAACTTATCTATTCGGAACTTGAAGACGTTCAAGCAACGTTAGAACTGATAGCGGCATTTAAAAACGACGAATCGTATGCGGAATTATACGGAGCGTTGAAAAAGGAAATCTTACGGAATTGCGAGCGGATTATAGCGGTTATATGCCTGCTGAATAATAAAACCGATTATAACGATTTATATTTTTGGTTTATTGAAAACCGGCTTATCAATATGGAAATTCCTGAGAGCAGGTTAAAAAAAATCTCCGGCAATCTTGAAACATTAAACGATTCAAAAATTAAAAAAGAAATTTTTTATTTGTTGACAACATTCGGTTTTGCCGAACTATTGAATAAATTTGGAATTGAGACGGAGGCTTTAACTAAAACGAAAATAGAGTATCTTGATTACGCGGCGTTTGGTTCGGAAAAATGCTTGAGAAGCTGGACGCGAGCGATAGCAATTAGTCTTATAGGCAAATTAAAGATTCAAAGATGCGGGAATAAATTATTGCCTTTGCTCAAAGACGCCGATTTTGTGATTCGCGAATCAGCCGCGGTTTCGCTATATAAATTAGATAAAAAACTATTTAATACCTATAAACAGGAATTAAAAAACGACGCCAGTCCGCATATAAGGAGAATGATTAGATTTATTGAAGAATTGAAATAAGGAGAAAAGTATGACTGAACAATATATTTTTACAATGCAGAGATTGAACAAATTTTACGGACAAAAACAAATTTTAAAAGATATTAATCTTTGTTTTTTTCCGGGAGCAAAAATAGGAATAGTGGGCGATAACGGCTCGGGTAAAACTACGCTGTTAAAAATAATGGCTCAGGTTGACAGAGAATTCGACGGATACGCAGAGCCCATTAAAAATTTAAAAATCGGATATATTCCTCAAGAGCCGGTTTTAAACGAGAAAAAAAACGTTCGCGAGAATATAGCCGAAGCTTTTTCCGAGACGATAAATTTATTAAAGGAATATGAAGAAGTTACAGAGAAGATGGGAACTGAAACTGACGGGGACGAGATGGAAAAACTTATGAACCGTATGTCGGTTTTGCAGGAAAAAATTGATATGAGCAACGGGTGGGAGCTTGAAACAGAACTAAATAAAGTATCAAACGCGCTGTTATTGCCGCCGGACGATATGGACGTAACCAAACTTTCGGGAGGCGAAAGAAGAAGAGTGGCGCTCTGTAAAGTTCTTCTCGAGCAGCCTGATTTATTGCTTCTTGACGAACCGACAAACCATCTTGACGCGGAGACAGTTCAATGGCTTGAAGACCATCTTAAGAATTATCCGGGCGCGGTTATTATTGTAACCCATGACCGATATTTTCTTGATAATATAACAAAATGGATACTTGAACTCGACGGCGGCAAAGGAATACCTTTTGAAGGGAATTATTCGTCCTGGCTTGATCAAAAACAGAAGATACTTGAAACCACCGAAAAGATAGAATCTAAAAAACAGAAGTTTTTAAAAAACGAACTTCAATGGATTAGAACAAATAAAAAAGGGAAACAATCGCTGTCAAAATCAAGAATCAATCAGTATGAACAGCTTATATCTCAGGAAAATTCGCTCAACGAAAATTCGCTTGAAATACAAATATGCCCCGGACCGAAACTCGGAAAACTCATATTGAATTTCGACGGAGTTTCTAAGGGATATAACGAGAATGTTTTAATTGATAAATTTTCATTCTCGCTTCCTCACGGAGCGGTAGTAGGTTTAATTGGACCGAACGGAGCGGGGAAAACCACTATGTTCAGAATGATTACCAATCAGGAAAATCCGGATTCGGGAAAAATAGAAATCGGCGAAACTGTAAAACTCGCATACGTGGATCAGCATAGAGATAATCTTGACGGATCAAAAAGCGTGTATGACGAAATTAGGGAAAACGTTGAAATTATTAAATTTGGAAATTTATCAATCTCAGCGAGAAATTATGCGGGCAGATTTAATTTTAAAGGAAGCGACCAACAGAAATTAGTCGGGAACTTGTCAGGAGGCGAGCGGAACAGGGTTCATCTTGCCAAACTTTTAAAATCAGGAGGAAACGTTGTTTTACTTGACGAACCGACCAATGATCTTGATATAACTACGCTTAGAAATCTTGAAGAAGCGATATTGAATTTTTCCGGCTGCGTTCTTGTCATAAGCCATGACAGATTCTTTTTAGACAGGATTTGCACGCATCTGATTGTGTTTGAAGGCGAGGGAAAATTAAAATGGTTTGAAGGCAATTTTAAAGATTACGAGGATTTTATGACTAAAGAATACGGAGCGGAAAAATTGACGAACCGCCGTTCAAAATATAGAAAACTAAATTTGAAAAAATAATATTAAAAAAAATAGATAGAGTAAAAAATGAATGTTAAGGAAGCGGCAAGAGAATTAATTGATAAATTACCCGGTGAAATTAATTGGGACGACATAATGTATGAATTTTATGTTCGTCAGAAAGTTGAGGATTCAATAAAAACAGCTGACTCCGGAAAAATTATATCTCGCGAAGAAGTCAAAAAAAGGTTTTTAACTGTATGAAATTTGAATAACCTTGAATATAAACCTTGGGAAATCATATAAAATGAAGCAAATACAGTATCAAGAAAAATACATTAAGAAGATATCAGAAACAGCGATAGGTTTTTTGTAAGATAAATATAGCGCTCGGAGCATTATTGACCTTCCATCGAACTATCTATATTTTTTACTTTTAACGACTTTTCCGGTTTATCCGGCTTATGCAGAGGAAAATTTTAATGAACAATTATATTGAAATCAAGAACGCGAGAGAGCATAATCTCCGCAATATTTCTTTAAAAATACCGAGGGAGCGGCTTGTAGTTATTACCGGTTTAAGCGGTTCCGGCAAATCGACTCTGGCGTTTGATACCATATACGCCGAAGGGCAAAGACGATACATTGAATCATTGTCGTCTTACGCGCGGCAGTTTTTGGGTCAGATGAACAAACCTGCGGTTGAATCCATAACCGGATTGTCGCCCGCGATATCAATCGAACAAAAAGGAGCCGGCAGAAATCCGCGTTCCACTGTGGGCACTATCACAGAGATTTACGATTATTTAAGAGTTCTATTCGCAAGACTTGGAACAATAAGATGTTATGAATGCGGGGATGAAATAAAATCCGCGACAGTAGATCAGATTGTTTCGGAAATTTATTCTATGATAAAACCGGACGAAAAATTTCTTGTGTTATCTCCGATAGTTTTGTCAAGAAAAGGCGAATATCAGTCTTTGTTTGAAAACTTGAGAAATAAAGGGTTTGCGCGCGTCAGAGTCGACGGAAAGGATTATATGCTCGAAGATAAAATAGATTTAAAAAAACATATCAAACATACTATTTCAGCGATAGTTGACCGTCTTGTAATGAAAGATAATATTAAAAGCCGCATAGCTGAATCTGTCGAAACAGCCGTAAAATTAAGTTCCGGTCTTGTCGAGATTGAAATACTGGGTAAAACCTCGAAAATATTCAGCGAGCAGTTGACCTGCCTTAAATGCGGAATAAGCTACAAACCGCTCGCGCCGAGAAATTTTTCTTTCAATAATCCTTACGGAGCATGTCAGACCTGTCACGGATTGGGAACTCAATTTGTGTTCGACGTCGATTTAATAGTTCCGGATAAAAATAAAAGCATAGAAGAAGGGGCGGTAGTTATTCATAATTCCGCGCATAGTATGTTCCGTCAGGAATTGCGTTCGCTTGCAAAACATTATGAATTTTCAACCGAAACTCCTTACAGAGAACTTCCTGAAAAAATTCAAAACATTATTTTATACGGTTCGCAGGGCGAAAAAATAATGAAGGAATACAAAAGCGAACGAATGGATTTTAAGTTTTCAGGAAAATGGGAAGGCGTAATTCCGATGCTGTTCAGAAGGTATAATCAAACCGATTCGGACGGAGCCCGCGAATATTATAAAAATTTTATGAGCGAAAAAGTTTGTCCGGAATGCGGAGGGGCAAGATTAAAAAAAGAAACTCTGTCTGTAACGCTTGATACGAATTCAGATAAGGGATATAACATTTACGAAATAGGCAACATGTCTATAATTTCCTGTTATGAATATTTCAGCAAATTGAAGTTTAAAGGCGAACAAAAAAAAATTGCGGAACAGCTTTTAAAAGAAATATGCGGACGTTTAAAATTTTTATTAAATGTCGGTCTTGGATATTTAGCGCTTAATAGAACTGCGGCAACTTTATCCGGAGGCGAGAGTCAGCGTATTCGGCTTGCCACTCAGGTGGGTTCGGGATTAGTCGGCGTTTTGTATGTTCTTGACGAACCGAGCATAGGACTGCATCAGCGCGATAATGAGAAACTGTTAAAAACTCTGATTGATTTAAAGAATCTCGGCAATACTGTGATTGTGGTTGAACACGATGAAGAAACGATTAAATCCGCCGATTTCGTGGTTGATTTGGGACCTGGAGCCGGAATATACGGAGGCGAAATTGTCGCAATAGGAACGCCGGATGAAATCCTGAAATCGAAAAAATCGTTGACTGCTAAATATCTAACGCGCGAACTTGAAATTAAAACTCCTGAAAAAAGGCGCGAACTCGAACCGAAAAAATATATAGAAATAATCGGAGCAAAAGAAAATAATCTGAAAAATATTAATGTTAAAATCCCGCTTGGATTATTTGTTTGCGTGACCGGAGTATCGGGTTCGGGCAAATCGACTTTGGTAAACGAAATTCTTTACAATGCGCTTCATAAATATTTTTTCAAAGCGAAGATAAACGTCGGAGAACACAAAGAAATAAAAAATCTTGATATGATAGATAAAGTTATTAATATAACTCAAGACCCGATAGGCAGAACTCCGCGTTCCAATCCGGCGACTTATACCGGATTATTCAACGATATCAGAGCGTTGTTTGCGTCGGTTCCCGAATCAAAAATGAGAGGATACGCGCAGGGCAGATTTTCTTTCAATGTAAAAGGCGGCAGATGCGAATCCTGTCAGGGAGACGGCGTTAAAAAAATCGAAATGCATTTTTTAAGCGACGTATTTATTCAATGCGAAGTCTGCGGAGGCAAGCGATTCAATTCTGAAACTTTAGAAGTTAAATACAAAGACAAAAATATTTACGACGTATTGAATATGAGCGTAAATCAGGCGCTGGAATTTTTCGATAAAATTCCGCAAATAAAACATAAGATTGCGGTAATGCGGGACGTGGGTTTGGGTTATATAAAACTCGGACAATCGGCGCCGACTTTATCAGGAGGCGAAGCTCAACGAGTAAAACTTGCCGGCGAACTTCTTAAAAAATCCACCGGTAAAACTTTATATATACTTGACGAACCTACCACCGGACTGCATTTCGACGATATAAAAAAATTGCTTGACGTTTTAAACAGACTTGTCGAAGGCGGCAATACGGTTCTTGTAATCGAACATAATCTTGATGTGATTAAAACGTCGGATTATATTATCGATTTAGGTCCGGACGGCGGAGACGGCGGCGGCAAAGTTATAAAAACAGGGTCGCCTGAAGAACTTGCGGAATGCGCAGAATCTTATACGGGACACTATTTAAAAAAAATATTGGGAGAAAAGTTATGAAAATAGGTTTTGCGAATCATCCCCGAGAAAATATTTACAAAGAAATAGAATGGGGAGGGAAAAACAAATTTGATTTTATCGATATGTGCCTTGAACCGGATAAAGCGGAACCGCATTTATTAAAAACTGCGGAAATCATCAAAATCTTAAAAGATTATAATCTCGGTTCAATAGGACATACGGCATATTATATTCCTATCGGTTCGCCTTTAAAGAAACTCAGAATCGCGGCGTTTGATATTTTAAAAGAATATATTGATTTTTTCGCTGAAATCAATTGCAGAAAAATGACGGTTCACGCGGACTGGGCGAATGGAATGTTCAGACCTGAGGAAAGCGTTAAGTTTCAAATCGAAACATTGAATAAAACAATCGAATACGCTCAAAAAAACAATGTTATAATTATGTATGAAACGGTTACGTCCGGCAACGACAATAAAATTAATATAAAAAAAGTTTTGGATAAATTGCCTGAATTAAGATTTCATGCGGATATCGGTCATTTGAATCTTTGCGGAAGAAATCCGCTTGAATACGTTAAACTTTTCAAAAAAAAACTCGAACATATTCACCTGCACGATAATAACGGGCAAATGGATTTGCATCTTCCGATAGGAACCGGAAACATAAATATGAAAGAATTAATTCCGAATCTAAAAAAGTTTTACGATAAAACCATAACTCTGGAAATTTTTTCAAAAGATAAAGATTACGTTTTGCTGTCGAAAAGAAAATTGCAAGAATTATGGGATAACGCTTAAGCCTAAGCCGCATTCGCGGAAAAGCTATTATATAATAATCGGAAATCGTTTTACGATTTCCTCAACTGTTAAAAAGTTGAAAATTAAAAAATTGCGCCAATACACTGTAATTTATATAGGTTTCAAAGCGTTTCAAAAAAAAATTCTTGCCGTAAATGCAAGAAATTTATTGATAAGATACTAACTTTTCGGAAAATAAATGAATTGATTAGAATTGTTTTAAAAATAACTTGATAATCATTTTAGAATTAAATCGGGGACATGGAAAATAAAAAAGAAAATTTTAATGACGTCAAATATTCTTTTGGCGTTACCGGTATGGCGTGCGTATCCTGCTCCGGCAGAGTGGAACAAAAATTAAAATCTATCGCAGGAATAAAATATGCGGCAATAAACGTATCGACGGAACGGGGTTTCGTGATAGCGGAACCTCGAATAACTCTGGATTTAATAAAAAAAGCGGTTATTGAAACCGGATACGGTTTTTCTGAAAAATCAGATATTGCGGCGGACGAAACGGCGTATTTAAGAGAAATGAAAAATATTCTGATATCATCTTTAATACCGGCGGTTTTTTTAATGATTCTAATGATATTTCATTACGCCGGAGTTCATATTCCTTATATGAAGACAATAGAAATAGTCTGCGGATTATTTTCTTTTTTCGTAGCGGGAAGAAAAATTTTAAAGAGCGCGTATATTGCAGTCGTTCATTTTCACGCAAATATGGACGTTCTGATTTCATTAAGTTCGCTATGCGCGTTATCGACATATTTTTTATCTTTTCTAAACGATAAAATAATTTCATTCGCTTACCTGTCCACAATGCTGATTACTATTCATATTATCGGAAAATATATAGAATCGAGTTTAAAATTTAAAGTATCAAACGACGTCAGAAAACTTATTGGAATCCAGAATAATCTGGCGAGTTTAATAAAAGAAAATGAAATATTGCAGGTTGACGTTGAATCGGTAAAAAAAGGGGACGAGATATTAATTAAACAAGGCGAACGGATTTTGCTCGACGGAATTATGATAAAAGGCGAACCGTGTTATCTTGACGAATCATTAATAAGCGGAGAATCAACGCCGGTATTGAAAAAAACCGGAGACAATATTATCGCCGGTTCAGTATCGGTTTCCGGGATATTTCATTTAAAAGTTGAGAAAACCGGAAAAGACACGTTTTTAAAACAAATAATAAAACTGATAGAAGAATCCCAGTCTTCCAAAATACCGATTCAGGCGTTTGCCGATAAACTTACTTTAATTTTTATTCCGTCTATTTTTGCCGTTTCGATTTTATCCGCGCTTGCGTGGTTTATATTTTTTAACGAACTTATTCCGTATCAAATAAAATTATCGGAATATTTTTTTTGGATAAGTCCGGCGGCCAATAGAATTACAGCGTCGATATTTATTTTTATATCGGCGCTTGTCATAGCTTGTCCCTGCGCCATAGGTCTTGCGATACCAATGGCTCTCGCTTCAGCTTCGGGAATAGCGGCGAGAAGGGGCTTGATTATCAAAAACGCGGAAACTATACAAACGTCGAAAGACATTGATTATATATTTCTTGATAAAACCGGAACAATAACCGAAGGCAAACCGGAAGTGATTGAATACGGCGTTTCAAAAGAAATTTTTTCTATAATCGCGTCTCTTGAAAAAAGGTCGGAACATCCGCTTGCGAAATCAATTTGCGGATTTGCCGAAGAAAAAAGTTTTTTTTCGGAATACGGTTTTGAAAAAGTTCAAGAAACGGCGGGGGAAGGAATCAAGGGCATTCTGAATAATACGGAATATTTCGCTGGCAAACCCCTAAATCCGGAATCATATTCGGAGACGCTGCAAAAAGGACGCATAGTTATTGAAATCCGAGTTAATAATCAAATTCAAGGATTTATCGCATTGTCTGATAAGATAAAAAAACAATCTTTTGAAGCGATTGATAAAATAAAAAAACTTGGCATTACGCCGGTTATGCTTACCGGCGATAATGAACTCACGGCAAAATATATAGCGTCGCAATTAAATTTAGCAGAAGTCAAATCAAACGTTAAACCTGAAGAAAAAGTAAATATTATAAGAGAATACCAGATGAAGAATTATAAAACGGCGATGGTTGGAGACGGTATAAACGACGCCGCGGCGCTGAAATCAGCAGATATAGGAATCGCTGTGGGAACGGGTTCGGATATTGCCATTGACAGCGCGGATATAATTATAAAAGACGGAGATTTAAACAGGGTTATCGATGCGATAAAAATATCAAGATTCTCTTTAAAAAAAATCAAGCAAAATCTGTTTTTTTCATTGTTTTATAATTCAATAGCAATTCCTTTGGCGGCAATGGGATTGGCGCATCCTTTGATTGCAGAAACCGCAATGGCGTTAAGTTCTATCAACGTCATAATTAATTCATCAAAAAAAAATTATTAAAAAATCGAACATATTTGTAGAATAATCATCTAATTTACAAAATTTATGACAAAATGTCGCAAACGGAATTTAGAATGAATATATTGAAAAGTTTGCGAATAGATAATACGTTGATAAAAAAATAAATATGAACAAAATTTAGATTATGGCAATTATTTTGCTTAATTTAATTTTTGAATTTAATTACAGGGGGTAATTATGAAAATGAAAAAAAGGTATGCTTTGTTGTTGATTATAGTAGGAGTTATTATCGGTTTAGGCATATCGGTTAAATTTGATTGGCTGGACAGCATTAGCGCTAATAACGATTATTTTGTGGAAGATAAAACAGCTTCTACAGTTTATAAGGATTTTTCCAAACCGTTTGTTGAAGCCGCTAAAATGGTTTCGCCCGCAACCGTATATATTTATACCGAAAAAGTCATTAAGACGAGCGGACGTTCAAGAAACCCGTTTTATGACGAAGACGACCCGTTCAGAGATTTTTTTGGAGACGAATTTTTTGAAAGATTTTTCGGTCCAGGATTAAAATCTCCGCAACGCGAACAGCCTTTGAAATCATTGGGCAGCGGAATAATTGTAAGCCCCGAAGGGTATATAATAACTAACAATCATGTTGTTGAAAATGCGGATAAAATTAAAATTAAAATTAATGATACAAGAGAATACGAGGCAAAACTCATAGGCGCTGATAAAAAAAGCGACATAGCGATTTTAAAAATCGAGGGGAAAGATTTGCCTTACGCAAAACTTGGGGATTCCGATAAACTTGAAGTCGGCGAATGGATAATAGCAATCGGAAATCCGTTCGGATTATCGCATACGGTAACTTCGGGCATAATCAGCGCTATCGGGAGAAACAACGTCGGCATTAGCGATTACGAGGATTTTATTCAGACAGATTGTTCGATAAATCCCGGCAATAGCGGCGGTCCTATGATTAATTTAAACGGGCGCGTGATTGGAATTAACACCGCTATTTTTTCAAAAAGCGGCGGGAATCAGGGAATAGGATTTGCCATACCTATAAATATGGTAAAAAAAATTATGACCGATTTAATTGAAAACGGAGGCAAAGTAAGAAGGGGATATCTTGGAGTAAGCATACAAACTGTAACCGACGTTATAGCTGAAAAATACGGATTGGATAAAAACAGAAAAGGCGCATTGATCGCTCAGGTTTTCGAAAATAGTCCGGCTCAAAAAGCGGGGATATTGGAGAACGATATAATAATAGAATTTGACGGAGTGGAGATTACGGATTCAAACAGATTAAGAAACGTAGTAGCTGCGGTTCAAATTAATAAAAATGTTCCGGTTAAAGTTTTGAGAGACGGCGTTGAAAAAACTTTAAATGTAACTGTAATTGAACAGCCGGAAAATTTTGATTTGGCTTCCGCGGGCGGAATGGAATCTGGCGTTCCGTATTCTGATAAAACATTGGGTTTAAGCGTAGCCGCGTTAAATTCGGATTTAGCGGATCAATACGGATACTCTGAAAATATGCGCGGCGTCGTAATAACCGATATAAAACGCGGTTCGATAGCGGAGCAGAACGGATTAAAACGGGGAGACGTAATACTTGAGCTCGACAGAATTAAAATTACTAACGTTAAAGATTTTAATAAAGCAATGGACAAAAATAAAAAATCAAATAATCTGTTAATAAAATTACAACGCGGCGAACAGAGAATGATACTTGTTCTGGAAAAATAAATTTGTATTTTATATAAAGCCGGAGTTCAGGGAAAAGAATAAAGCATATTTTTTTCCCTGAATTTTTGTTTAGGGAAAAAACTATGCGGTTCAACGATTATTATAAAGTATTGGGAGTTAATAAAAATTCTTCGCAGGAAGAAATAAAAAAAGCTTATAAAAAACTCGCCGTAAAATTCCATCCCGACAAAAATCAGAACAATAAAGACGCGGAAAAGAAGTTTAAAGAAATCAATGAAGCGTATCAGGTTATTGGCGATACCGATAAAAGAAAAAAATACGATACGCTCGGGTCAAATTGGGATAGAGTAGAGCAATATAATTCGGCTCATAGCGGCGGGCAAAATTATTCGTATGACGATTTAAGCGAAATATTCGGGGAAAAATTCGGTTTCGGGAAAAAATCGGGCGGCAGAAAAAAAGGTTCGCGTTCATACTCTTATACGACAAATTCGCAAGGTTCTGGTTTTGACGGATTCAGCGATTTTTTCAAAACGTTTTTTGGTTCCGACGAGTTTACCGGCGGTCGCGGCGAAGAATATGAAACCGGTTATTCGGATTCAAACCGTTTTGGAAATTCCGGACGCGATTACGCATCAGGAGCGGGAAATTCCGCCGCGGATTCATTTGCCGATATTCACATAACCTTAAGAGAAGCGCTTCAGGGATGCGAAAAAGTTTATACAATTAATGGTTCGAATATAAAAGTAAAAATTCCGGCGGGAATAAAACCCGGTCAAAAAATCAAATTAAAAGGACTTGGCAGAAAAATAAACAATCGCGTATCCGGCGATTTATTTCTGACTGTGAATATTATTAATAACGGCAATTTCAGAATTGAAGGAGAGGACATTTTTATTCCGTTGAATATTACTCCGGCGGAAGCGGCTCTCGGAACGGAATTAGTTTTGGATTTGCCTTTCGGCAAGGTTAAAATCAAGGTTCCCGAATGTTCAAGCGGCGGCAAACGTTTGAGACTTTCCGGAAAAGGTTTCAACACAAATTCGGGCAAAAGCGACATTTATTTGGAATTAAGAATTAATTTTCCCGATACTCTTAGCATTAAGGAAAAAGAGTTATATCAGAAATTAAATGAAATATCAGGATTCAATCCCGTCAGATTTCAAATTTAATATAAAAAAATTATTAGGAGATAAATTTAATTATGGAAAATAAAAATGAAAAATTCGAATTTCAAGCGGAAGTAAAACAATTGCTTCATATTCTCGCTTTTTCTCTTTATACCAACAAAGAGATATTTATCAGAGAACTTGTATCTAACGCTTCTGACGCGTTGAACAAGGTTAATTATCTTCAATTGACTCAAGAAGATAAAGTATTTGGAGCCGGAGCGGAATTATGCGTTAGAATCGAATTCGATAAAATTGAAAATGCGATTATAATTAAAGATACGGGCATAGGTATGACTAAATCGGAACTTGTTGAAAATATCGGAACAATAGCGAAATCCGGAACAAAAACTTTTATAGAGAATATATCCAAAGAAGGGAAAAACCTTGACGATATTATCGGACAATTCGGAGTCGGATTTTATTCCGCTTTTATTGTGGCAAAAAAAGTCGAGGTTGAAACAAAATCTTACGTAAAAGACGAACCGGCGTATAAATGGGTTTGCGACGGCTCAAATTCCTATACGCTTGAGGAAATCGCGAAAAAAGACAGAGGAACTGAAGTCAAGGTTTTTTTAAAAGACGATGAAAAAGAATTTCTCGAAAAAGATAGAGTTAAGACAGTTATAAAAAAATACTCTAATTTTTTGAGGTATCCGGTTTATATTGAATCCGAAAAAGCAAATGAAATAGAAGCCGTCTGGACAAAACAACCGTCGCAAGTTAAAGAAGAAGAATACAAAGAGTTTTATAAATTCATTTCTCACAGTTCCGAATCGCCGCTATTTAAAATTCATAAGCATTCTGACGCGCCTATTCAGTTTTATATGCTGCTGTTTTGTCCCGACAAAAATTTTAATATTTTCGGAATGCCGGAAAAAGATTACGGTTTGAGTTTGTATTCAAATAAGGTTTTGATTCAGGAAGAATGTAAAGATCTGCTGCCTTCGTATTTCAGATTCGTTAAAGGAATCGTGGATTCTCCGGATATTCCGCTTAATATATCAAGGGAAACAATCCAGAATAATTCGGTAGTTCAGAAAATAAAAAACGTGATTATTAAAAGCGTAATAAGCGAACTGGATTCAACGCTGAATAACGACAGGACAAAATACGAACTGTTTTATAAAGAATTCAGCAGGGAACTTAAAGAAGGAGTGAACACTGATTTTTCAAACAGAGATAAACTCGCCGGACTTTTACTGTTTACGACTTTGCTCGGAACGGATAATAAATTGATAACTTTGAAAGAATATATTGCAAATAAAAAAGAAGGACAAAAGGAGATTTATTTTATTTCGGGGACTGATAAGAAAAATATTGAAAAAAGTCCGTATCTTGAAATTTTTAAAAAGAAAAACGTTGACGTTTTATTTTTAACCGAACCGATAGACGAAATAATTTTATCTTCATTGATGAAATTTGAAGATATGGAATTTAAATCAATAGACAATTCCAATCTTGATTATGTGAAAAATTTAAAATCAGAGGAAGACAAGCCCGAAGATAAATTATCGAAAGACGAGAAAAAAGAGCTTGAAGGTTTTCTGAAATATTACCGCGACGCGCTTGGAGATAAAGTAATCACGGTTATTGAATCAGACAGATTAACGGATTCGGCTTGTTGTCTTGTTAATCCCGACAATATGAGCTCTCATATTCAGAAAATTCTTCAGATGATGAATAAAGATTTTAAATCAAGCAAAAAAATACTACAGATAAATCCCAAAAACCAATTGATAAAGGGATTGATGAAACTTTATTCTCAGGACAAGGATTCCGAACTTCTCAAGAATATCTGTTTTCAATTGTTCGACAGCGCTCAAATGATTGACGGAATTTCGGGAATAGAACCGGCTGATTTTACCGAACGCATAATTAATATAATGAACGAAACAGTTAAATTAGCCGTAGGCGGGAAATGAGTTCGGAAAATTGAAAATTGCTCGCTGCCGGAAAATTCAAAGAAACGCTGTGGGGCTGTCTAATAAGTTTAAAAAAGGAGGTTGACTCTCCAGAGTAGGTTTATAAAATGATTGGAAAACAACATTTTATTTTTTGTCGATTTTGGAAAATCGACTTACTTTCAACTTATTATTAGATGGCGCCGGCATTTTTTTTTGCAATTGAAAAATGCTGAAATCAAGCGTTTTCCCGCATTTGAACATTTTTCAATTTTCTAATGCGGTTTTTGGGTTCAAATTCATTTTTCCGGTTGAATATTGAAAACGGTTATTTCAGGAAACGAAAAAATTCTGAACGGCGGGCCCCATGTTCCAGCTCCGTTATTCACATATATAAAAGAATTATTTTTGATTTCATATAATCCGGACGCGTATTCGTATATGTTCCTTACTAAAATATGTCCGGGAAAAATCTGTCCGTTATGCGTATGACCGGAAAGCATTAAATCAAATAAACCTGAAATTTTTTTTGAGACAATAGGTTTATGTTTTAAAACAAGCGAAAATGTGTTGCGGTCAACGCGTTCAAGAATTTTTTTTTCATTATCATCCCCGCAGGAATTTTTCATCCAGCCGGGCGCGTCTTTAAACCCGATTAAAACAATATTTTCGTTAATTTTAAAAATATCGTCGTCGAGATTAATAACGCCTGATTTGTTTAAAAAATCGTTCATTTCCGAATTCGGGATATGGTCGTCGTGATTGCCGCTTATAAAAAATTTGCCGTATCGAGGATTAAAGTTTTTTAATTTTGAAATATAATATTCCGAATCCAAAACTTTATTTTCAAACATATCTCCGGTTATAACGATTGCGTCGGGATTAATTTTTTTTGATTTTTCTATGAGATCGTTGAATTTATATTTTGAACTCAATATTCCCAAATGCAAATCGCTCCATTGTAAAACCTTTAAACCGTTTGTAGCGGCGATTTTTTTAGAATAAATACTTATTTCATTAACCGAAATATTATTGGCTTCGAATAAGCCGTAGACGCTCAATAAAATCGCCGCGGTTATCCATACGGCGCTTATTCTCGTTTGATATTTTTGTCTTGTAATCTTGGGGGAAAAAACCAAAAATAATTTTACCGGAATAAAAATAACGCCAAGGAATAATAGCAGTAATTCGAATCCTAACAAGAAATATCCTGAAACGGAAACGGTTTTTGAAATCCAATCAATGCCGAACCCTATAAAAAAACTCATTATATTTCTCAAGAAAAGATTTGCGGTTAATAAAACTGCGACCAAAATTTTATACTTGTTTTTTAACCTAAAATCTTTTATTAAAAAAAAGTATAAGATGATATTAACTAATAACAACACTCCCAAAAAGATTAGTCTGAACATAATAACAATATTTTTCCTTATTTATATTCTTGAAATCATAAGCCTGATAAACCGTAAAAGCTATATATTTAACCCGAAAACCGCGTTAGTATCTTGAAAAATTGCCGAAATCAAGCGTTTTACGTCATTTGGGTAATTTTTCAATTTCCTATTGCAGTTTTTGGGATTAAGAGTATAATATTTAGAAAAAAAATAAAGAGTATTGTTGAATTTTTGTTGCTCTTAGAGTCTATAAAAAAAATGTTAAAACAGTTAGCGGATAACTGTTTAGATAAGCGACTGAAATATCGATAAAATTTTTTGTAATTATATCGGAGGATTGAAATTATGACGGGATTGGCGTTTGACGTAACAACCGAAAACTTTTACGACGATGTTGTCCAGAAATCGGCTTCGACTCCGGTTCTTGTGGAATTCTGGTCAGAGCGGTTTAAAGCGAGCAAAGTTTTAAAACAGACATTGTTGAAAGTAATAAACGAATTAAACGGAAAAATTCTGCTTGGATTTGTTAATGTGGACGAGGAACAGCAGATAGCGGCATATTTGCATTTAACTACGGTTCCGGACGTAAAATTATTTGTTCAAGGGAATGTCGAGGACGAGTTTTCCGGAGCATTAACCGAACAGCAGGTAAGACAATTTTTAAAAAAATACGCGGTTTCAGAATCGGAAAACACGTTAGAAGAAATAAAAAAAAAGATAAAAAAACTTGAATTAAAGGGAGCGGAACAAGAATTATTAAAGTTGTATGATAAAAATAAAAACGACGATAAAATAGCGGTAACCCTTATAGCGTATTATTTATTGACCGGCGATGTTGAAAAAGCGGACGATGTTTATCAGAATATCGTTGTTACCGACGCGAAATTTTTAATTGAATCCGCGGATTACTGGAAATTAAAAGAAAAAATAGCCGATTATAATTTCAAAAAAAACAAACCCGCCGCTTATGAAGAAAAACTCGCGTATTCGCTGTATTTAATCTGCGAACAAAAAGATTTCGAATCGGCGCTCGAGCAATTGACCGAACTTGTGTCGGAAAACAAGAATTACAATAATCAAATAGCAAGAAAAGCGATGGTTGCAATTTTTACAATTCTCGAGTCCGGCAGTCTTGTCGATAATTTCAGGAACAAACTTTATAATTTAATTTTTTAAATTACGGAGGGAATTTTGATGACAAATATTTATCATATCAATTTAAACAAACAGATGATTAAAAACGCGAAAGCTGCTTTGATACCCGGCGATCCGGCTCGAGTGATTAAAATAGCCAAAGCGTTGAGCGATAAAAGTTATGAGCTGGCTTTTAATAGAGAATACAGGACGTGGATAGTTCCGATTAATAAATCCGATAATATTCTTGTAACATCCACGGGAATCGGAGGGCCTTCTGCCACAATAGCGATTGAGGAACTCGCTTATTTAGGCATAAAGGTTTTTGTAAGAGTCGGCACAACCGGTTCGATTCAAAAAAATTTAAGAGTTGGAGATATTGCGATAACAAACGCTTCCGTAAGATTGGACGGTTCTTCGACTCATTACGCTCCTATAGAATATCCTGCGGTATCCGATTTTAATGTTACAAGAATACTCGCGGAAAGCGCGGAATCCTCTAAAATATCTTATAAAATAGGGATAACCGCATCGTCCGATACTTTTTATCCGGGTCAGGAGCGTTATGATTCATATACCGGTTATGTAGTGAAAAGATTTCAAGGAACAATGAAAGAATGGCAGAAACTAAACGTTTTGAATTATGAAATGGAATCGTCTTCGGTATTAACGTCTTGCGCGGCAATGGGATTGAAAGCGGGATGTCTTGCCGGAGTTATAGTAAATAGAGCTTCGTCGGAAAAAATTAATCACGACGACGTGGTCAGAGCCGAAAACAACACTATAAAAATAGTGGAAAAATCGCTTGAAAAACTGATATTATTGGCAAAACAAAAATAATTGTATTTCTGAAATTAATGAAATTATCAAAACTCCGGAATATATTTTCTTCCGGCGCGTCTTATAACGGCGGTATCAGATCGGAATCGGAAATTGCCGGATGGATGCTTAAAATATTTTTAGCTTCGCTGAGTTCGATTATAATCGGGCAGCTAATTAATTTGATCGATGTTTTAACTCTGGCGTTTGTAACTTTATTATGTCTTCAACCTACGGTTATCGCAGGCGTCAGAGTAGGCATTCAACAATTAATCACTGCGGTATTTTGTTCGGCATTGACGATAGCTTTTTTAAAAATTGCCCCTAATCTTTTCGCCGCTCCGGTTTCAATTGTTTTAGTTTCGATTATTTTGATAAAATCAAAAAATGAAAATCTTCTTCCGATAGCTTTTTTTTCAGTTCTGTATATCGGCGCCGGAGGCAAAGATAATCCGGAATTTTTTTTTATAGAACGAATTAAACATCTGTTTATCGGCATTCCAATAGCCGCGGTATTGAATTATTTTTTCGGGATATACGACTATAAAAATAAACTTTTGAAACGCATTTTGAATTTGCGTTCGCTGGCTTTTCGCGAGTCTGCGGATTTATTGAGAATCCTCGTAATGAAAGACGCGGCTAAAATAGAAAATAAACTGAATGAATTCAGAGATTTTTATTTTCAAATTGAAAATACGGTTTTGGCTATAAAGGATATTGAATCGGAATACAAAACATTTTTATCTTTTTTAATAAAAAAAATAAAAGACATTGAGATTTATAGATTTTATTTATGGAACCTGCATGATTTGATTCAGAACTGCCATAATCTATCAACGCTTCATTTTAAAATTAATATAGCGCCGGAATTTAACGAATATTTTTTGAAAATCGCCGATTTCCTCGAAAAATACGAGCAAAAATATCAGCGGTCAAACATCGCCGATTTGATTCCGGTTAGCAACGAGTATTGTCAATCCGAAAAAAAAGCGATGATAACGGGAATACTATTCGGCATAAATCTTCATATAAAACAAATTCAAAAATACGAGTCGGAATTTTATTTTTTATGAATAATATTGTTTTTGAAAAAAATCTTTCGTATTTAAAAGAGTTTCATCCTGAAGAATTTGAAAATTATATTAAATCGTTTTCAGAAAATTTACCATGTGAAAATATCGGATTAATTGAAAATCCCGATAAAATACCGATTCCGGCATATATTAAAACCAAAACGCTAATGTATGATTATCATAAACCTTTTGACGTTTTGGAAAATCAGATCAAATCCGCGGAAAAAAAAGGGTATTATTATGTTTTTGGTTTTGGCGCGGGATATCATATAAAGACTTTAAAAAAGTTGATTCCAAACTGCTTGATAATTGCGTTTGAAAACAATATTGAACTGTTTGACGTTGTAATGAAGAATATAGAATTGTCGGATATACTGAGCGATTATTCTTTTAAATTGTTATTAAAACCAAACGGCGAAGAAGACGTCATACTTCGGCTTGAAAAAAAATTCGGCGGCATAATAATTTCCAATAACATTTCGATTATCAATTTTGACCGCGATCCGGCGTATATCGCAATAAACGACTTGTTAACCGGAAAAACAAAAATCAAAAATAAAAATATAGAATTTTTAAAACAAATAGAAACAAATATTTTAACTTTAAAAAAGTTCGGAGACTGCTGGACTAAAAATATTATTGATAACGCCGAACGCTATTTGAAATCGCCTTCTTTAAAAAAGTTTTATTCTTTATTCGAAGCTATTCCCTGCATTTTAGCGGCCGGAGGTCCTTCGCTGGACAATGATATTGAAAATATTATCAAATTAAAAAATAAAATTCTTATAATTTGCGTTGATACAGCCTTGAAAAATTTTTTAAAAAAAGGGGTTGAACCGGACATTATTGTTTCGGTTGATATTTCAAAAGAAAACCTTAAATATTTGCAAAACGCCGAATGCGGGTCGGTTTTGATATGCGATATTGCTATGCCGGAATCAATAACTAAAAATTTTGAAGGAAGAACGGTTTTTGTTCATTACGGACATTCTATAGCCGAATGGCTGGATTTGCAAAAAATTGAAACGGATAAAACCGCAGGTATGGGGAGCGTAACCGCGGTCGCTTTGGACGTCGCCAATAAATTGTTTTGCAACCCTGTTTTTTTGGCGGGGACTGATTTTGCCTATTCATATTATAGGGAGCATTGTTCGGAAGCCGATTTTACAAAGAACGCTTTTTTATTAAATAAATATATGTCTTTTGAAACGGTTTTTTTTAATAAAATGATTTGTAATGAAAATCCGCTGATAATAGAAAATTTATTAACCAACGAAAGATTTATCGGCTGGAAATTTTGGTTTGAATCCCAAATAGAAGTATTGAAGACAAAGTGCGATGTGAATTTTTTTAACGTATCTCATTCGGGATTAGAAATAAGAAACGCAAAAAGAATAAAATCCTCGCAGATATTCAATAATGCGGACACAGGATTTCCGAAAACCGATTTTTCTAAAACGCTAAAAAGAGTTTTTGAAAAAAAAACAATTAACGGTTTGGAAAGAAGCGCGAGATTAAATAAACCTGTTTTCGATTCTCAAATTATCATTGAAGCGCAAAACCTTATTGAAACAATAAAAAAGAATATTTCAAGAATTGAAAAAAAACCTGAATCGAAAAACGCGGATTATTTTGTTTCGACGTCCGTAAATCTAATTAATAAATTATTTTATGGAATAAAGATTTCAAAAATTTTAAGATGGTCGACTTATATTTTTGAAATCGAGTTTCGAGAAATCGATTGTTCGGATAAACAAAAATCCGCGATAAAAATTTCTGATTTATTGAAAAAATACGGCGATTTGCTTAAAAAATTTTAGTTCAATTTTTTGAGCTTTTTTTTGTTGCTTTTTCAGGCGGACTGCTTTATAATATTTTTAAAAAGATGTTTACAAATGTAAATTATTAAGTATACTTAATATCGCTCAAAGATTTTATTCGATCGATTGCAGTTAGTTCAGATTTTAAAATAAAACCGTTAAAGGTAAATCTATTCGAGGTATAAAAATGTTTAAACAAATAAATATTTGTTTAATAATTCTATTTTTATCCGCTTTAGGAATGATTCGAGCTGCAACGGCAAATCCTGTTTCCGATACTTGGGGCGCCGTAAAAAAATATATTGCGGTAAACGTTGGGACAAATAAAGAATCATGGGAAATATCCGACAATGCTATTGTAACAAACGGAGCTGCGGAAATGACTCCGGTCGGAGACGGAACGTATGAAATTAAACTTGATTTGACTCCTGGAGCGGTTTATAATTATATGTTTTTCGCCAAGACAGATAATAACCCGCCTGCCGGATTGAATTCAAATCAAACTTATTGGGATTGCGTTCCAAACGGGGGATTTATCAATTGCGGAACGCATCCGGTAAATCCCCGGACAAATTGGGACACTGCTACTCCTAATCCCTGTTATTTTGCAGGAGTAGGAGAAAGGAGCGATAATGCGAGAAGAGTTATTTCAGTTCCGGAATGGCTTACAGCCGGCGATACGTTTTATGTTTTCAATAATTTTTCAGATAAACCCGGAGTAGTTTCTTCTTTGACTGCAACTGCGGTGAATACTACTGCCGTCAGATTGAATTGGTCGGCGCCTTATGGATATTGGGGTTCTGGAAGCGAAGAAAAAAAAGCCGCCGACGTAATAGCAGGCGGTTCGTATAAAATATTAAGGTATATAAATAACGATACTTCGCAATATACGGTTTTAGCCACGGTTCCGGGCAATCAATTCACTTATCTTGATTCCGGTCTTAATCCGGATTGGTGGTATTGGTATATTATAGTTTGTTATGACGCTTACGATACAAATTCTGCGTTTGGTCAGGGCGTGAGCGATTGGTCGCAATCCGATTCGGCTATAATGAATCCGCCTGTTAAAGTTATATTGAAAGTCGATGGATTTGATTATGATTATGTTGAAAAAAACAGAAATATTGTTTATTTAACTCCGGCTGATGAAAAAAATAAATTTGGAATTATAAGGTTTCCGGGTAAAGTCGTGAGAATAAAATTATAAATTTTTATGAAATATTCAAATAAAAAATTTTAAGAGAATATTTATGATTTTTAATAAAAAAGTTTTTCTTCTCGTTATAGTAAGTTTTTTTATTCTGTTGATTTTTTCCGAAACCTCCGCCGCCGATGTTTCATCGAATTGGACTAATGTTTCAAAAACTTTAAAAGGGGATTTTTTATCGCCTGGCGGTTCTTGGTCTGATACTGATATTTTAAATACTGATACGCAGGGTTATAAATATATTGAACTCTATTTAACTCCCGGGACAAATTTTCAATACAAGTTTAGAGCGTTAGGCGGCGATGAAGAAATAAGCAATAGAACCTTATCTGTTCTTTCAAACGATACGGTAATAATTCACAACTGGGCTGATACTCCTCTCACTCCTATAAACTTACGCGCATATTCTGATAATAATCAGGTTGTATTGACATGGG
>DAINAU010000071.1:0-21695 GCA_036733285.1 bacterium | reverse complement strand
AACCGTATTTGCTATCTATAAAATTTGCCACTCCTTCGGGAGTGTTAACTCTTTTTGCGTCTCCAATAGTTTTTGCTCCGCCGCTGAAGCCGTTGATTAAATACGCGTCTATGTTTCCTTTTAAACTTTGCATAGTCCCTATTTGTCCATATAACGGATGACCTGCGCCGGCTGCTGTTACTGTCGTTATTGTAGCTCCGAGCGTAGCTGAAGTAGTCGTTAAATTAGTAGCGTCGGTAATCCCAATAGCCGGTAATAATCCGCCGGTTTGAGCGGCTGTTATTCCCGTTGCTAAAGGAGTTAAACTGGTAGCAGACGCAGTCATTAAATCCCTGTTATCCGGTCTATAAAATAATCTGTTATTCAAATTATCTATTCCTGTATAATTATCATAATCAATTTTATTATAAACATATTCGGCGTTAAGTTCGAATTTTTTATAACCGGTTGCAAAATGTAGAGTATAACAATATTCTTTAGCGGAATTTTTTACAGTATCGTAAAATGAAACGTATTCTTTTCCAGAAACATAAACAGTATCGGAAAAAGGAACATCGTATTTCTGCTGCTGTTCCATAACTTCTTTTCCGGTATAATACATACCGCCGAAAACGAGTTTATTTAAGAATTTTGTAGGAGCTTTAAAATTTACGCTAACGCCGATTCCTTTGTTTTCGTTATTTTCAGTGTTCCATATTCCGCGTCCGTTTGATACGAAAGCGTTATATTCAAATTCCCAATTTTTCAATAATCTGTTTCCGTGAATATTTAATCCGACAAAACTGTTTGGAACAAAACCGTATGATATTGAAGCCGGAACCCTGATTGACGGCAATACCGGCGCGCCGTGTTCAACGTTCCAAATTCCAAACGGGGTCAGCATTTTTCCAAACTGCAGTTTGAAAAAATCATTAATTTTATAATCTAACCACGCTCGTTCAATGTAAATTGAACCGTGTCCTATAAAACTTCCGTTTCCGTCGTCTGTTACAGTAGGGTCGCCCAGTATTTTTGAACTGCCCGAAGGATAATCCATATATTTTATTTCTGAAAAAGCGCGGAGGTTCTGTCCGTATTTAAAATCAAAATACATATTCAGATTGCGAACTGAAAATTGACCGGATTCGCGGTTTTTCCATAATTTGTATGATACTTTTGAACCTGTGGGATTTAGCGTCGCGTCAAACTCGCCGTTTTTTATATCCATATTTTCATAACGGAATTCGATGAAGCCATTGACCTTAAAACTTGATTTTGCTTCGGTTGACGTCTGGTCGCCCATCAGTTCTTCTGTCATCGCTTTTTGAAATTCGAGTTGTTCCTTCAAATATTTTATATCAGCTTTCATATCGCTGATTTCATCGGCGCTGATAGAGAGCGCAAAGCAGAGAATAACAAATAAACTTAAAATCAATAATCTGCATTTCATACTCATTATAACCTCCTTTACTTTGTTTGAAAATTGATTGTCCTCTTTATTTTTTGTGATTTGAAAAATTGTAAAGAGGCGATTATTAGCAAAACACAAAGTTGATATTTGTGATTTTTCTCACCTCCCTTTTGTTAATTAGTTGCGGAAATAAAATTTTATTACTATTTGAAACAAAATTTTATTGTTTTAATTTTAATATTGTTTTAAAAAAAAACAATAATTAAATTATCTTGAATATAGTTAAGCCGATAAGCGAATCAAATCCTGAAGAAGAACCTCGTTTTGTCAGAATCGTTTCTTTTAATAATTCAGATTTGCCTGAAACGGAATATTCTGAAATTTTATTGAAAAATTCGTCGTAGTAATTTTCCAACCCGTATTTAATCATGTTTTCAGAATACAAACAAGTTTTTTTAAAATCGTTTTTTTTTATTTCTTCAATTATTTTTATCAAATCGTTTTCTATTCCGCAATTGTTGTAAAAGTATATAATTCCATTGATAATATCGTCGCCGGTTGGAGTTAATCCGTTTCCGCGTCCGATAAGAAAATTTATTAACGAATTGTTTTCTATTTTTTTTTTTAGTATTTCAAACAAATCGTCAAATGATTTCGCGTTAAAACAAATATTATACGATGATGAAAACATTTGATATATTTCTTTTATTGTTTTTATTATGAAATCAAAATCGAATTCGCCGGAATTTTTTATTTGGTTAATATTGACGGTTTTAAACTCTATGTTTTTAAGTTGAAAAGTTTTTTTTGAAAGAAAAAAATCCGAATTAATTTGAGCTATATTTTTTATTCTCTGAAAATCTCTTGAATTGAAAATGATGCTGAAAGGCAGAAGAAGACGGGTTTGGTCAAGTAATGAGATTAATTTGTCGGAATCATAAACGAGATTAATGCTTGTTTCAAATATTGAATGGATTTTACCGGAAATGTTTTGATTGAAAAAAAGTTCCGACGAACATTTAATCATAAATTATATCTGATTTTCGGGTTTGTCGAATATTTCACTATTAAAAATAAAACTATTATGATAGACGTCTTGATAAAATCTTCAGGATTATCGTTGAATATCAAAGAAATAAAAATCGTTAAAAAAATTAAAAAAGAAATACATCCGAATACATTGAGATTTTTATTGTTGTTAAGAATAACCTCTTTTAGATTTATCGAGAATGATATGATATAATCTATAACATAAATTGCGATTGCGAATATGAATATTTTGTAATGCGCGGCATAATAATTTGTCGACAATGTTATGGAGTTTTCTTTCAAAGCGATAAATATAATTGACAATAAAAAAAATACCCTTGCGGATATTAAAAAAAATATAAAAATCAAATCTTTTTTACAGATTTTTGACGACATAATTCAAATCCGGAAATAAAATTAATTATGCTAAAGCGGTTCTCACAAACACGAATAAAATAAAAAGAATAATAAGCCGCAGCATAATTTTTTTTGAATCGTTATCTTTAATGTTGAACGAATTTCTGATAAACTTCTGATACACTATAAAATTCATTTTTCTCTACCTTCCTTGTTTTCCTTTATTTCCAATATATCACGTATTTTTTATTTGTCAAGGGGACTTCTGAAATATTTTGTTATCTCTTTTTTTTTCAATAAGTTAAATTTAGCTCCGATAATACTTTAGCTCGACTTTCCTAAATACGGGTAAGAATACGTTTGAACCAAAAAACTGCAACCGGATTTTGAAAAATTGGCGGAAGCCCGGAAAAACATTGATTTTAAGCGCTTTTTCAAAAGAATTAATTTTCACTTGGCAGTTTTCAGGTTTTTAGAAGTTTTAACAAGCGCGTATATATGTTTTGAAAAACTTCACTTTTTTTATTGCATTATTCGGGATTATATGAACTTGGGAGGTCTTGAATATCACGGGTGATAACCGTAATGAATTTCTATAAGCGAAGCGAAATGAAAAACAGGTATTCAAGAAGTCAGAGATACTCGTAGTAGTGAAGAAACTCTGCAATGAGAGCGGAGCGAAGCGGCATTGCTTCAGATGAAGATTTCAAAAAAAGGAGCATTTTAAGATTGGATAATCCACTCCGATAATCCCTTCTTTTTCGCTTTGTATTATATATTTTATTTGCTTGCCGAATATATGGCTGTCTCCTATATAATGTTCTTTTTCTATCATTGCGGTCAAATAATGTTTTTAAATCATTTGACCGCGTTTTTTTTAAAAAACAGTATAAATAAACGGCGCGAGAGGAGCATTTGCAGAAGCGAAGAAAATAAGCAAACCCATTCCGAGCAATATCAGTATCAACGGAATCATCCACCACATTTTTTCTTGCCACAAGAAAGCGAGAAACTCGTTGATTATAGCAAAACGTTTTCTGAATTTTATTAAAAAGAATATAAAAGCTCCGCCGACTATGATTATAGCGGCTAAAAAAATATATCCTTTTATATTTAACGGACCAGCCGGTTCGTCTGAATTAGCGATTGCCGCGGCTGTTTCAATGACGTTTTGAACGGCTGCGTTTTGAACGGTCGCTTCAACCGCGCCGGTAATCGTATCGGATATTGCGGTTAGAGTGTCGGCGTTTATCATTTAAATCCCCCTGATAAATTTTTTATTTTAAAATTAAATAATTCTGTAAAACCAACGCGTCCATTCCGCTGGCGCTGAATGTAGAATAAGCGTTTGCGGGCGTATTAACAATAGGTTCTCCCTTTAAATTAAAGGAAGTGTTGATTATTACCGGAACTCCGGTTTTTTCGCCGAAACGTTCGATTAAACGGTAATATCTCGGATTATATTTTTTTATGACGGTCTGCAATCTTCCCGAACCGTCGATATGAGTAATTGCCGGCAAAACATTCTGTTTTTCTTTTTTTACGGGACACACCATTAACATAAATCGTGGCGGATATTGTTTATCTACTCCGTCAAATTCGAAAAAATCTTCGGCTCTATCCTCAAGAACTGACGGAGCAAACGGTCTGAACGGTTCTCGGAATTTGATTTTAATATTGATTATGTCTTTCATATCCTCGCGTCTCGGATCGCCTAAAATCGAACGGTTGCCAAGCGCTCGCGGTCCCCATTCAAATTCGTTTTGAAACCATCCTATAACATTTCCGTTTATCAGCAAATCCGTAACTCTATCGAACAAGTTTTCGTCGCCGGATATTTTTTCGTATTTTATATTATTTGATTTTAAAAATGTTTCTATCTCGTTATCTGAATATTTTTGTCCCCAGTAACAATGTTCCATTATGAATTTTCGCGGCTCGTTAAGAATCGAATGATAAACAAATAAAGCCGCGCCAATCGCGCCGCCTGCGTCGCCCGCCGCCGGTTGTATATATACGTTTTCAAAACCCGCCTGCCGCAATATTTTGAAATTGGCTACGCTGTTCAAACCCACTCCGCCGGAAATGCAAAGATTTTTTTTGCCGGTTTCTTTGAAAATATGTTTTGCCATTTTTAAAAGTATTTCTTCGGTAACCGATTGTATGCTCGACGCTACGTCGGCGTAATACTGATTTTTTTCCATTTCGGTTTCGGTCGCGGGATTGACGTCGTCGTATAACGAGGTCTGTCCGGTTACAAATCTGTCTTTTCTGTTTCTTGGCGAACCGAATAAACCGGTAAATTTTTCCGAATACGATTCCGTAGTATGATAATGATATTTTAAATAAGATTCGTCTATTGTAAAACTTCCGTCTTCCTTTATCTTAAGCATTTTTTTTATTTTATCGGCATATAAAGGTTTTCCATACGGAGCCATTCCCATTACTTTATATTCGCCTTCGTTGACTTCAAAACCAAGATAAGCCGTTATTACCGAATATAGCAATCCGAGCGAAATAGGAAACCGCAGCTCTTTAAATAATTTTATCGAGTTTTTGTCTTTTGAATTATTTTTCCAAAAAGAATGACCAATACCGTAAGCCGCCGTAGTCCATTCGCCCACGCCGTCAATCGTTAATATGGCGCTGTCTTCAAATGGAGAGCAATAAAACGAAGCCGAGGCGTGAGATTCATGATGGTCGGTAAATAAGATTTTATCAAGCGGTATTTCAAGCTTTTCATTAATAACATATTTTATCCAGAGTTTTTCTTTCATCATTGAAATCATTGATTTACAGAATAAATTCAATGTCTTAGGATAAAAATTTATTATTGTCCGCAATAATCTGTCAAATTTTCTCATGGGTTTTTCATAGAAAACCGCGTAATCCAATTCTTTTGATGTTATTCCTGCGGTCTTTAAACAAAATTCTATCGCGGACGAAGGAAAACCGCCGTCGTTTTTTTTACGTGAAAATCTTTCTTCCTGAACCGTGGTTATCAGATTTCCGTCTTTAATTAGCGCGGCTGCGGAATCATGATAAAAGCAGCTTATTCCAAGTATATACATAAATGCGTTAGTTCCTTATATTTTGATTCAATATTGCTTTCTATAATTCTCCAGAGTCGGTTCGATGTTTTTTCTTTCTACCCAATAAGTATCGTAATTATTGTTGAATCTGAAAAATTGTTTATTTAATGTTTTATAAAAAACCGATATTGGAGTTATGAAAAAAATATATATCAGAGATAATAATATGCGAGACATAATATGTCCCAATATTTCTCCGAATTTTTTCCATAATTCCCAAAGTTTTTTTAATAAATTCATTTTTTCTCCGACTATTTACTAAAGCATTTTTTAAAAAAATATTATTGCGAAATGAATCGTTAATATTCAGCTACTTTTTTAAACCGTTAAATAGGTTATTTTATTTATAGAATTTATGATAAACCCCGCAATTATTGCGGGGTTTATCTATACAATTATTTTTTTCAACCGTTTTAACGGTTTTTTATAAATAGTTTTGAATTGCAACTAATAATACGCATAAGTATTTTTTTAATTCAATTCTATTTTTTATGAAATTCGAATAATAAATCAAAATTTAGAATGGTATTTCTTCGTCTGTTTTTGAATCGCCGTCAGTTTCAGAGTTTTCCATTTTTGAAGTTTTTGATTTTGCCGGAGCTTGACCGGGTTCGGCTGTTTTTAAAGGCGTTTTTTCGAATTTTTCAAGTATTAATTCAAAAAGTTTCGCTCTTCCGTCCGCGGTAATAGGATGAAAAATATCCTCCCATTGTCCGCCTTTAGTGGAACGCGAGGGCATAGAAACCCATAACCCTTTTTGACCGTCCATTACTTTGAATCCTTTGCAAACAAAATTTCCTCCGATAACCACGTCGGCAAACGCTTTCACGTTATTCATATTTTCAACGCGATTCACTCTGACGTCTGTAAAAATTTCATTCAAATTCAATTCTGCCATAATTTTCTCCTCTTTTAACGCTTTATCTTATCTGCGCTTTCTATAATAAACGTAACTGGACCGTCGTTTTGTAAACCGACTTCCATATACGCCTGATATTTGCCGTATTTTATAACAATATCGTTTTTTGTCAAGCAGTAATTTTTTAAGTTTTTAAAAAGAGCGTTTCCTGTTTCTATATCGGCGGCTTCTATAAAATCCGGTCTGTTGCCGCGTAAACAAGAACCGTAAAGAGTAAACTGAGGAACTATAAGAATTTCTCCGTTTATTTGATTAATGTTAAGATTCATCTTTCCGTCGGAATCCTCGAATATTCTTAAGTTTATAATTTTGTCAGTCAAATATTCGATATCTTTGATACAATCGTCTTTTCTGAAACCTGCAAGAACAAGAATTCCTTTATTGATTTCAGAATAAACGGTTCCGTCAATTTTTACGCAAGCGTTTTTTACTCGCTGAATTACCGCTTTCATTTTATTTGAATATATAATTTTTAGTCGTTAATTCAAGACGCCGGCTTAAAGTTCTTGATAAATTGAATAATATTTTTATAGTAGTGGTTTTATTCTTTTTCAACATAGCGTTGAAATGAATTTTGCTCAAAAAATATGCCGACGTCGGAATTATGGTTTTTACTGTCGCGGTTCTTTTAATGTTGTCTATCAGAGACATCTCGCCGAAGTAATTGAGTTCGCCCAGCGTAGTGATGACAAATTCCTTTCCGGCGTCGTTTTTTTTTGTGATATTTACGCCGCCTGATTTAATAATATACATTCCGTCGGATTCGTCGTTTTCGCTGAATACTATGGAATTTTGTTCATACGAGAGTTCCTTGATTTCTAACGACAACTCCTCTAAATCGTGAAGCGATAAATTGTCAAACAATTGAACCTTGCTCAGCGTAATAACCGTTTCATCGTCCGCGGGCTTTACGCTTAAAAATGTTTTGAAGAAATTCATCTGGATTTCTCCTTATCTTTTTTTAATAATATTTTCATAAAATTTTTTGTTATCCATAACAATTTCGGATTCGGGACTCAATAATACTATTGAAAAAACGTTAATCCGGTTTATAACGAACAATTGTTCGTTTATATAAATATGAAATCCGGTTTTATAAGTTGATTTAATTATAAAATGCAGATAAATGTTATAAAAAAAGTCTCTGAAACCGATTACGAATATGACTGACAAAGATACGACTCCGCATTTTAAAATAAAAATCAGGATTTCATTTATCAAAGACTCTGTCTGTTCGCGTAAATCAAGCAAAGGAAACGAATAATATACGATACCCAATCCGCCTAACGATAAAACAAAATATTCGGCAAACTTAAAATATTTAAAATTTATAAGAGCTAACCCGATACTGAAAATCTTTGTAAAAAACAAAAGAATGTAGTAACAGATAATTATAAACGCGGTAAAAGATATGAGTTGAGACAATAATTTCAGTATCGTCCATAATATTAACGAAATATCTTCAAAACCAAAGTTGTCGACCACTACGCATAAAGTTATAGTTATGATTATCCAGTAACAAATTTTAGCGAGTATGCGCGAAGGCACGTCTGAAATATGCGGAGAGATTAATTCCAAAAATCCGGTTTTTTCGGCGGCTGCGTCGAACCGGAATATTTTTAATATTCCGGCTATCGCCAAATATATTAGTTTTGCTATAATCAATCCTATTATTAAAATTATTACCGCGTCGACGTAAATCGGCATTTCAGTATTGAAAGAATACATAAGGTTTTTAATGTTTGAAACTATTTTATACATTTATTCCCTCCGGATTAATTTTTGTTTTGAGCCTCGATTTTATTTCCGTTTGACGTAAATTCAATGTCTCCGTCTTCGTCGGTTCTATAAATATGTTTTATCATTTTTTTTAAACGTTTATAAGTCGACGGATGCGGATGATGAAATTTGTTTCCCGCGCCGACTTGAATAACGCAATAGTTTGGTTTGATTTTATCTAAGAATTCTTGAGAAGAAGACGTTTTGCTTCCATGATGACCGGCTTTCAAAACGTCGGCTTTCAAAGAAGAACCGAATTTTTTCGCGATTTCTTTTTCGCATTCCGCTTCGACGTCTCCCGTGAATAAAAAGGAATTTTGTTTGTATTTCATTCTAATCACTATCGAGGCGTTATTGACGTTGTCGTATGTTTTTCCTTTTTCCGGATGCAGTATTTTTACGGAAATATCTTTATCCCACTTGAATTCGTCTCCTCGTTTTGGAGTTTCGTATCCTATATTTCTGCGTTTTATCTGCTTAAGAATTTCTTTATAAGTTCTGGTCGTCGCCGGATGTCCCGAATCATAAATTTTTTCAATCTTGATTTTGTCCATTAGATTCAGCGTTCCCTCGATGTGATCTTTATGCGGATGCGTCAAAACAAGGATACTAATTTTTGATATTTTGTTTTTCTTAAGAATATCCGCGATTTTATCTCCGTCCTTTGGCGATTTGCCAGTATCAATCACAAAACATTTTTTTGATGGAGTTATGATTATTTGCGCGTCTCCCTGCCCTACGTCCGCATAAATGATTTTTAATTTTTTTCCGGAAACGCCGGCGCTCTCTTTTAAGATTCCCTTATCGGTTTCTACGGTTTCCATTCTGCCGAACGCGTCCGTTCCGTCTTTAACTTCAAAACCGTAATCCTCGCTTCCGGTTGTTTCCTGAGTTTTTTTTTCTATCGTTTCGGGTATGGATTCTTCCGTTCCCGTATCGCCTGCGACCTCCGCCTGCGGCTGTTCGGCGGCTGCGTCAGTCTGTTTTGCGCCGGTTTCCGTATGTTCCGGCTGAGCCGCAGTTATTACCTCCGGTTTTGGTTTGTAATAATCATTGTAATATTTATAACCTGCAAAACAAATTACAAGAATGATTGCCGCAATTAAACCGGATAAAATTATATTCTTGTTTTTTCCGGGTTCGGGTTTTTCCGGTTCGCCTTTTTCTTTGCCTAATATTTCAAAGGCTTTTATACTGATTTCGGATATGTCTTTTTCATCGACAGTATAGAAAAATAATTGAAAATCAAAATTTCCTGTCATTACCGGATATACGTCGGAAGATTTGAATTGCGGAAGACTTTCCTTTAACGCCTGAATCTTTTTTTCCGACCCTTTATACAAAATCCGAGTTTTGCCGATTTTTATCTGCGGGTCAATAATCCATCTTTTGATTTCCATATTAAATAATATATATCAAAGCTGTAGTTTTGTCAATTTAACAATTTAAAAACGCCGATGAAAAATAAAGAAAATATTATATTTCAAGGATAAATGCCGCGCCTTTTCCTAAAACGCTTTCGCAATAAATTTTATAACCGAGCATATCGCATAATTTTTTTACTATGAATAGCCCCAGCCCAACGGATTCTTCGTCGCCTGTGGGTTTAGGAGTTAAACGAGTAAATTTATTGAACATTTTAGATAAATCTTCCTTGCTCAATCCGGGCCCGGAGTCTTTTATGCGTATTTGAATTTTGCCGTTTTTTTTCTCTCCGGAAACCTGAATGTTTCCACCTTTGAAAGAATATTTAATAGCGTTAGAAATAATATTGTCCAACGCCTGTTTTAATAAAGATTCGTCAGTTTCTATTATTTCGTTTTCAAAACCGATTGCCGTTTCGATTTTTATACATTTTTTTTCCGCCGGAATTTTATAGTGCTCAATCAATTCTTTTAATATTACGCATACGTTTATTTTGGTTTTATTAGGCGAAACTCCGGCGTTTTCTATCATATTCGCGTCAAGAATATTTGTTATTATATGCTGCATTCTCGAAGCTCCGTTGTCGATAATCTCCGTTAATTGCCTGATTTTAGGGTCTTCCGTATAAGAAATAATCAAATCGTTTCCGCCTTTAATTAAACATAACGGATTTTTTAAATCGTGAGATGCAATTCCTATGAATTCGTTTTTTTCATTTATGACTTCTTCAAGTTTTATTTTTTGTTTATGAATCTCCTTATTCGATTTTTTCAATTTAAAAATAAAGAATAACACAAGTAAAATAATTATTGCAAGTCCGAATATTATCAATCTTTGATAAAAATTGTTTAATTTTAAAATTTTATTCTTAATCTCGAGTTTTTCAGATTCGAATTTCATCTGTTGTTCATATATGTTTTTTGCCCTTTCAATATCGAAGATTTCCAATTTCAAATCCGAATAAGATTTGTAATTTTCGAGATAATTAAGTCTGTCCCCTTTTTTCAAATATAGATTTTTCAAAAATTTGTAAGAATCGGCTTGTAAATCTTTCGCGTTTAATTCGGCGGATATTTTTAAAGACTCGTTTAAACAGGACGCGGCTTTTTCAAATTGATTCATAGCGGTATAGACGTCTCCGAGATTATTCAACGAATTGGCGGCGTCCCATTTGCTTTTTATTCTAACGCTTAATTCGTATGCTTTGATAAAATAATCAAGGGCTTTTTGCGGATTCTCTCTTTTTAAATATATTGTTCCAAGATTGTTTAATGGGAAAGTGAATATTTTCGGATTGTCGACAATCGTTATGTATTCAAGCGATTTTTCAAAGTATTTGACCGCTTCCGCATAATTGTTTTTGTGATAAAATATATTGCCTATATATGTCAGCGACTGGGCTACGCCGCTATCGTTTTTAATATCATAGAAAATGCCGAGCGCTTTATTATAATGCTCAATGCTTTTCTCAAAATTTTTTATATATTTATAAATGATTCCTATATTGTTATTTATTTCGGCTACGCCAAACAGATTATTTTTTTTTTCGTAAATTATCAGCGCTTTATTATAATATTCAAAAGACTTGTCGTATTGCGCTATATAACTGTTCGCAAGACCGAGATTTTTATATGCTTCAGCTTGCCGCAGCAAATCATTATCCGTTTCGGTTTGATTAAGAATATTTTTCCATTTTCTTATGTTTGCCTCGGGATTATCCGCGATTTCTTCAGAATCGACGCTTTTTAACGATTTTTCATCGGCAGAAATGAAATCAAGGGTATTAGTGAAAGCCGAAACATTTAAACGGTTTAAGACGACGCATAACGTTATCAGCGCAGAAAGAATAAAAAAATGTCCTGCTTTTTTCATTAAGAGAACCTCCATAAGCCGCATTCGCGGAAAAGCTATTAATCTTATCAAAAATATTCTTGCTGAAATTGCAATAATATTTTTGATAAGACACTAAATTCGCATTTAAAAATATTCGTTTAATTCCGAAAATGAAAAATGAGATTTTATGTTTTTATCTTGCAACAAATTTAATAATTTTGATTTTTCTTCTTTCCAGTATTCATTGTGAGTTTCTGAGTTTGAATAAAGAATTTTTAATTTATCTGATTTTTCCGCGTCGACGTCTTTTAATCTCTCGATTATTTTTTCGAGAGGCGCTGAATTTTTATTTAAGTTCTCCAATTCTATTTTTTTAACCCCTGTTTTTATTAAATCGCCGACGATTGAAACCGATTCCGTAAAATATGGGATTACAGGACCTATGTGAGCCCAGACGTTAATTTTTTTTTCGATTAATTTATTTACGGCGAACAACCTTTTCGCGTATGATGGCGAACCGTTTTCAAATAGATTCGAAATTGCGCCGTCCCTGTCCGAAACAGTGAAAAAAACCGAGACTTTAGGGAATTTTTCCAGTATGTCCAAATCCCGCAGAATCATATCGCTCCGCGTTAAAATAACGATTTCAATTTTATGCGCCGCCAGTATTTCAAGTAATTTTCGGGTGATTGAATACTGTTTTTCAACCGGCTGATATACCTCGGTTATTGAACCGAGCAAAACTTTTTTTGGTTGAATTTTCTCCAATTCCTTTTCAAGAAGTTCGGGCGCATTAATCTTTACGTCCACAAAACTTCCCCAATCCCGTTTATGTTTTAAATTGCGTTTTGAATAACGGGCGTAACAATATAAACATGAATATTGACAACCCGCATAATTGTTTATAACGTAATCCGCCAGCGAAATTTGAGTTTTGCTCAATATTTTTTCAGCTTTAATTTCCGACAAAATCATTTTGCTTTTTCTAATGCCTTTTTGAAGCCTGGAAACGAGCCGAGTATGGTTTTTTCGCCGACGCAGTAAGCTAATCTGAAATATCCCGACCTGCCAAAACCTGTTCCCGGAACGGCAAGTATATTTTGTTTTAATAAAATATCTTTAAATTTAACGTCGTCGTCGATTGGAGATTTTACAAAAAGATAAAAAGCTCCTTCAGGTTTATAAATTTCATATCCTACGGAAGTAAGATATTCGTAAAGCATATTGCGTCTGCGCTCGTATAAAATTTTATCGACTTGAACGGCGCTTTCATAAACGAGCGTTCCCACGACCCGCTGCATAGTGGCTGACGCGTTGACAAAACCGAGAACGCGGTTGCACATTACCATAGCGTCGAATAATTCCTGTTTTCCTTCGCAATCCGGATTTATCAACGCGTATCCTATCCTCTCGCCGGGCAATGATAATTCTTTGGAATATGAATTTACGATTATGGAATCGGGATAAATATTTAGAATAGAAGGAATCGGTTTATCTCCGTAGACAATATTTCTATACGGTTCGTCTGAAATTATGTAAATGGGTCTGCCGTTTATTTTCGAATGTTTTTTTAATAAATCGGCGAGCTGAATGAGATTGGATTCCGAATATATTTTTCCCGTGGGATTATTTGGAGAATTAATTATTATAGCTGCGGTTTTGTTGGAAATGCTTTTTTCAATATTTGATATGTCTATATCAAAATCTTTAGTTGAATCGGCTATTTCAATCTGACCGTTATGATTATCGACGTAAAAAATGTATTCGGCAAAATAAGGCGCTATCAATATAACCTCGTCGTTCTTATTCAATATGCTTTTCAACGCTATGTTTATAGCTCCTGCCGCTCCGGAAGTCATTATAAGGTTGTTTGGCGAAATTCGTTTTGCGTAAATATCAGATAAACGAACTGCGAGTTTTTGTCTTATATCCGCGTAACCGGCGTTTGGCATATAAGAATGGTTTTCAGGTTTCCGTTCGGAACATAGTTTTGAGTAATATTCAAAGAAAGCTTCCGGCGGCGGAGCGTCCGGATTTCCAAGACTGAAATCATAGACGTTATCGGCTCCGAATTTTTGTTTCAATTCGTTTCCGGTTTCAAACATTTTTCGTATCCACGAAGAATGCGTTAATTGTTTTTTTATTTTTTTTGATATGTAATTCATTTTTGCATTGACCGAACCTTTTTAAAAATATTCTTTAAAATATATTTAATCGTGAAAAATTTCAAGATTTATATTTGTTGAACCTCGAAAAGAGCGCGGTCGGAAATTGTTCCAATATATTTAATAAACTATTTGTATGTCATTGTAAAAAAATGAACGGGAAACGAATGCGAATGGATGAGAAAATATAAAAGTTCGCAGCGTTTGTAATTGTTCTTTAAATATTAATATAAATTGGAAGTCCGCCTCGGCAATTAATCTGATTGGATTTTTTGAGTTAAATCGTTTAAAATATTTCGAGCGATTTTTTTATTTATGCCCGTTATTTTCGTTAAATCGTTTATCGAAGCGTATCTGATGTTTTTTATGGATTTGAAATAAGCAAGAAGAGCTTCTTTTCGTTTTGTTCCTATTCCCTTTATAGAATCGAGTTCGGATAAATTTATATTTTTATCTCTTAAAGTTTTATGATACGTTATTCCGAATCTGTGCGCTTCGTCTCTAATGAATTGAAGAAGTCTTAAACCCGCGGAATGTTTGTCAAGTAAAACAGGTTGACATTCGTTTTCTAAAAATATTTCTTCTTCGCGTTTTGCAAGCGAAATAAGGGCGGTTTGTTCGGGACTTATTGAAAGTTCGTTTCGTATAACTTCTGCGGCGGCGTTAAGATGCTGTTTGCCTCCGTCTATTACCGCAAGCTCGGGAAACCGTATGTTATTTTTATTTTCAAGAATATTTTTAAAATGCCGTCTTAACAGTTCTTTCATCATATCGTAATCGTTAATTCCGTCCACTGTTTTAACGCGGTATTTCCGGTATTCGTTTTTTAAAGGCGTTCCGTTAAAAAAACTTACAGCCGAACCTACGGAAAAATCTCCGGCGAAATTTGAAATATCAAAACAATGAATTCTTCGCGGGATTTCCGCCAGTTTCAAACAGGATTTTAATTCAATCAGTTTTTCAGAATTGATTCTTTGTTTTATTTTTTCTTGTTCGATTGTATGTATGCAGTTGTTTTTTATGAATTCGATTAAATCCTTTTTTTTGCCTTTTTGCGGAATGGTTATGATTGTTTTGCTTCCGCGTTTTTCGCTCAACCATTTTTCAAGCGAGTCTATGTTGTCAGGTTCGAATTCTATAATTATTTCCGAAGGAATGAAAAGCGAATTTCCGTAAGACTGAAAGATAATTCTTGAAATAAGCTCGTCTCTGTCGAACGAGTTTTCGTTGAATTCAAAATTATAGATTTCATTGTTAGACATTTTGCCGAGGCGATACATGAATTTTTGACAGCAGCCGTAATCGTCTTTTACTCCGTAAGCTATAGCGTCGTAGCTTTCCATATCGGCAGAATCTATTTTCTGATAGTTGAACAATTCGTTAAGGGCGAATATTCCGTCTCTGTAACCGGCGGCTTCCTCGAATTTTTCCATAGCCGCAAGGTCGCGCATTTCAGTTTCAAGCGTTTTTATCAATTCTCCCGATTGTCCTGAAAGTATTTTTATTACTTTGCCGATTTTTTCTTTATATTCCGAACTCGAAATATTTTTCGCGCAGGGAGCGTCGCATTTTTTTATCTGGAAATATAAACAGGGCTGTTCTTTGAAACTGAAGTTTTTGCAGCGTCTTAATTTGAATACGTCGTTAATCACCGAGATTATTTTATGAACCGCCGGATTTGACGCGAATGGTCCGAAAATTTTAAGTTTGGAATTTAATACTCTGCGGATAATGAATAACCTTGGAAATTCTTCTTCGGGATTTATTGCGAGATACGGATAGCGTTTATCGTCTTTTAATTGGATATTATATTTAGGATTATGCTGTTTAATATACGAATCCTCAAGTATATACGCCTCGTTTTCATTGTCGGTTACTATAAATTTTATGTCTGAAATATTAGCGGTTAAAAATCTGGTTTTTATATCCTGAATGTTTTCTTTGAAATATGAAGTTACTCTTTTTTTTAAGTTTTTTGCTTTGCCTACGTATATTATCTCGTTATCAGAGTTTGTCATTAAATAGACGCCGGGCTTATCAGGAAATGTCAGCGCCAAATCCTTAAGAGATTCAATCGAGTTTTTGATATTATCCGCCTGTAAATTAATATTTTTTTTCGTAAGGCGGCTTATTTTATTTTGTTTGATTTTGTCTGTAAAGAATACCGGTTAGAAAATATTTGATTGGCGAATACAATATTCAACCGTAATTGCGCCGAGCCGCTCTACTTTTTAAATTTTTTTGGTGCAGGAAAGGGGACTTGAACCCCTATAGCTTGCGCCACATGCCCCTCAAACATGCGTGTCTACCAGTTCCACCATTCCTGCTTAAATTTAACGGTATTTTAATATAATTAGAACTATTGTCAAGATTTTTTTAAAATTTTTATTGTTGACAAAACAATTTATTTAAACTATTATTAGTTTAAATATTGAATATTCTAAAAAAATTACTTTTCAAAAAAATGTCTTAAACGATTTATTTAAAGACATTTCTGATTATGTATAAAATATAATTGCTTTAGCAGCAATTATATTTCGATTAAGATACTAACGTTTTATATGAAAATTTTATTAACTAACGACGATGGTTTTTTGTCAAAAGGCATAAGGGTTCTTTTTGAACATTTAAAAAAAATAGCCGAAGTTATAATTGTCGCGCCTGAAAGCCAGAGAAGCGCAGTCGCGCTGTCGTTGAGTCTTCATAAACCGTTGCGTCTTCATCAAATCAAAAAAAACGTATATATATCCGACGGGACGCCGGCAGACTGCGTAAATTTAGGATTATTCGCCTTAATGAAAAACGAAGCTCCGGATTTGATTGTGTCCGGAATTAATTCGGGACCTAATCTTGCCGAAGACGTGTTTTATTCGGGAACCGTCGGAGCGGTTCTTGAAGGAAGATTTAGAAATATCTGCGGACTTGCGGTTTCAATGCTTGCTGATAAAAACGGCGATTATAATTTTAATATTGGCGCGGAATATGCCGTGAAAATAATAAAAAAATATTTTTCTACAAAACAAAAAAAAATCATTTCATTAAATTTAAATGTTCCGAGCTTAAAAAAGATTAGCGATATTAAAGGAATAAAAATCACCAAACTTGATAATCACAAATACCCGGGAGAAATTACTGAAAGAATAGATACTTCAGGTCAGAAATATTATTGGATAGGCGGATCAAAGCCGGTTTTCGCTAATTCTAAGGATTCTGATTATAACGCCGTATTAAATAGTTTTGCATCCTTAACCCCGTTATTGCCTGAGATAACGGATATTGAGTTATTAAGGAAATTGAAGAACGGAGGCGGAATTAAATGATAGATATTCATTTATTGAAAAACATTAATATTTTTTCGGATTTGACTGAAGACGATTTGACGAAAATTTGCGGAATAGTGGAAGAACAATCGTTTCCGGAAAATTTTTTTATTTTTCGCGAAGGCGACAGAGGTCACGAAATGTTTTTAATTGTATCAGGTTCTGTGGAAATTTCGAGAAATATAGTGGCGGATAAAAGAAAACCTATTGTTACTCTGCATCGAGGGCAGTTTTTTGGCGAAATGACTTTGTTTGACGAGGAGCCGCGCTCCGCAAACGTTATGACTATGGAAAAAAGTTTATTTTTAAAAATCACTAAAAAGAGTTTTTCCAATTTTTTGGAGCTTAATCCGGTAATGGGTTTTAAAATTTACAAACGTTTTGTTCACGAACTTTGTTCGCGCGTAAGAATCACAGACGATAAGATTCAAGAACGGATATTCTGGGGATTTGTTTCAAAAACGCAATGATATTATGGAATTGACGATAAAAAAAAGATTAACAATTAATTCATTCGACAGACTCGTAAATAATCTGTCAAAACTTCCTGCGATAGGAAACAAGACCGCTATCCGTTTGGCTTCGTTTTTGATTAAAACGGACGCGGATTACGCAAATGAACTTGCGGAATCGATTATTAACGCAAAAAAATCAATCTCGCTGTGCAAGATTTGCGGGAATTATTCGGAAGGAGAATATTGCGTATTCTGCTCTAATCCGTCTCGAACGCATAAATCAATTTGCGTTGTTGAAGAGCCGCTTGATATATTCAATATTGAAAATACCGGAAATTACAAGGGATTGTATCACGTATTGCTCGGAACTATTTCAATTCAAAAGGGAATCGGACCCTCGGATTTAAATATTGGGACTTTGCTTGAAAGATTAAAAAAAAATTCTACTGAAGAAATAATAATAGCGACAAATCCGACTCTCGACGGCGATTCAACGGCTCTTTTTTTAAAACGAAAAATCGAGGAAATAGGAAATTTTAAAATTACAAGACCCGCTATGGGGCTTCCTTCCGGAAGCATTATAGAATTTACGGACAGAGAAACTTTGTCGAGAGCGTTTGTTAATAGAATAAATTTATAAAGCAGTTTATCTGCAATATATTTGGTTTATAAATAAATTAGATTTTTTTATTTGTTCATTTTTGAGATTTTAAATGAAAGTTTAAACGGGAATCTTCTGATAAGCGTTTTTTTGTAGTCGGCTCTAATTAAAATTCGCGATTACAAAACATTAATTAGAATCCCGCTGAGCTTTAGAATGAACTGCTGAAAAAATCTTTAAAAAAGGGGAGTGTATTTTATGAGTAAAAAATTAGCTATGATTGACGGGAATACGGCTGCGGCTCATATCGCTTATGCGTTAAGCGACGTTGCGGCTTTGTATCCGATAACGCCGTCGTCGACAATGGGAGAAGTAGCGGACGAATGGAGAGCCGCCGGAAGAAAAAATATTTTCGGTCAGACGGTTAAGATAATGGAAATGCAGTCGGAAGCCGGAGCGTCGGGCGCGGTTCACGGTTCGCTTTCAACCGGAGCTTTGACTACTACTTTCACAGCATCGCAGGGATTATTGCTTATGATTCCTAATATGTATAAAATATCGGGCGAATTGCTGCCGGGCGTATTTCACGTTTCAGCGCGTTCGCTTGCCGGTCACGCTTTGTCAATATTCGGAGATCACGCGGACGTTATGGCGGCCCGCCAGACAGGCTGGGGACTTTTGGCTTCTGCAAGTCCTCAGGAAGTAATGGATTTAGCTTTGGTAGCTCATTTAGCCTCTATCAAATCGAGAATTCCGTTTCTTCATTTTTTCGACGGGTTCAGAACTTCGTCTGAAATCGCAAAAGTCGAATTGATTGATTACGAAGATATAGCTAAACTTGTTGATATGGAAGCTATAAAAAAATTCAGAGACAACGCTTTGAATCCCGAGCATCCGAAACAGATGGGAACCGCTCAAAATCCCGATATTTATTTTCAGGCGAGAGAACGCGCGAATCCTTATTATAACGCTTTGCCCGGCATAGTGGAAGAATCAATGAAACAGGTAAGCGGATTAACCGGCAGACAATACGGATTATTTGATTACCACGGAGCTCCGGACGCTAAAAACATAATTATTTGTATGGCTTCAGGTTGCGACGTTATTCACGAAACCGTCGATTACTTAATGAAACAGGGCGAAAAAGTCGGCGTTCTGAAAGTTAGATTATACAGACCATGGTCGGATAAACACTTGTTGCAGGCTTTGCCTGAAACCGTTAAAAAAATCGCGGTTCTCGATAGAACGAAAGAATCGGGCGCTTTGGGAGATCCTTTATATCTCGACGTTTGCGCGTCTTTACTCGAAAATTCAAAGAAAAACATAAAAATAATCGGCGGCAGATACGGAATGAGTTCAAAAGATTTTACGCCGACTATGGTAAACGCGGTTTTTGAAAATTTAAAATCAGGAAAATCCAAAAACCATTTTACAGTTGGAATTGAAGACGACGTTACAAATACTTCTTTGCCAATTAAAAAAATAATTAATTCCGAATCGCCGAATACAATAAGATGCAAATTCTGGGGACTTGGTTCGGACGGAACTGTCGGCGCCAATAAAAATTCCATAAAAATTATCGGGGATCATACCGACGGTTATGCTCAAGGATATTTCGCTTACGATTCAAAAAAATCCGGCGGAATTACAATATCTCATTTGCGTTTCGGACCTGAAAAAATTAGATCGTCTTATTTTGTTACTCAAGCTGATTTTATCGCCTGTCACAATCAATCGTATATTACAAGATACGATATTCTCGAAGGCATTAAAGAAGGCGGAGATTTTTTACTGAACTGTTTATGGTCGCCTGAAGAACTTGAAGAAAAATTGCCTGCTGCAATGAAAAAAATCATAGCTTCTAAAAAAGTTAATTTTTATGTTATTAACGCTTATAAAATCGCAGAAGAACTTGGGCTCGGAAACAGAATCAATATGATTCTTCAAGCCGCGTTTTTTAAAATAACCAAAGTGATTCCTGATTTTGAACAGGTTCGCGGTTATATGAAAAACGCAGTGAAAAAAACCTACGGAAAAAAAGGCGATGAAATTGTTAATATGAATTACGCCGCAGTTGATAAAGGAGCCGACGCTTATATTAAAGTCGAAGTCCCTGAAAAATGGGCGAAATTGAAAGTAGCTAAAGAATCGGTTCAATATCCGAATGATTTTGTTAAAGATATTCTTGTTCCGATTAATTCGCAGAAAGGCGATACAATAAAAGTATCTAAATTCTCTCCGGACGGCTCTTTCCCGACTGGAACAACAAAATTTGAAAAACGCGGAATAGCGGTGAAAGTTCCTCTATGGGTTTCTGAAAATTGTATTCAATGCAATCAGTGTTCATATGTTTGTCCGCACGCTGTTATCAGACCGTATTTAATCAACGAAGAAGAAACAAAAGGTTTGCCGGAAGGAACTCCGGTTTTAAAAGCCGTTGGGAAAGGTTTTGAAAATTATAATTATAAAATTCAGATATCGCCGCTTGACTGCACCGGTTGCGGAAGCTGCGCGGACGTATGTCCTGCCCCAAAAGGCAAAGCGCTTGTGATGACTCAGCTTGAAGAAATAGTTGAAAAAGAAGTTAAACAATACGGATATCTTAATGAATTGCCTGTCAGGGATAACTTGATGGATAAATACACTTTGAAGGGAAGCCAGTTCAAACAGCCGTTATTTGAATTTTCAGGCGCTTGCGGAGGATGCGGAGAAACTCCATACGTAAAACTCGTAACTCAATTATTCGGCGATAGAATGGTTGTGGCTAATGCGACAGGATGTTCGTCAATATACGGCGGTTCGGCGCCCGTTTGTCCTTATACTGTCAACAAAGAAGGATGCGGTCCGGCTTGGGCGAATTCGTTGTTTGAAGACAATGCGGAATACGGATTGGGAATGTCGCTTGGAATTTCTCAAAGAAGATTGAAATTAGCGGAATTAATTAACGAAGCTAAAAATAATCCTTCATTAAAACAGGAATTGAAAGACGCTTTTTCAAATTGGCTCGAAAATGGTCAGGATGCAGATAAATCCGTTGAAATAAGCAAGGCGATAAAATTATTGCTTCCTGAAGCTTTAAAAACTGTTTCCGACGAATCGTTAAAAAAACTATTAAACGCTATTAATCAAAGTTCGGATATGCTCGTGAAAAAATCCGTATGGATATTCGGCGGCGACGGTTGGGCTTATGATATCGGTTACGGCGGACTTGACCACGTAGTCGCTACAAACAACGACGTTAATATTCTTATACTTGACACAGAGGTTTATTCGAATACCGGCGGTCAAGCGTCGAAATCTTCTCAAACGGGTCAGATAGCGAAATTTGCG
>DAINAU010000070.1:3756-21805 GCA_036733285.1 bacterium | reverse complement strand
TGCGATTTTATATCTAAATCGCAATAATACATCTATGTTTTGAAAAACTTCACTTAACGTTTGCGCTATCAGGGTTTAAGCAAACGCCTGAATAGTAAGAATATTTCTGCCGAAAAAATATTTATGAGAAAAACCGCATATATACTAATTATTTTTTTTACCGTTATAATCGCTTATCAAAAATCGGCAAAAGTTCCTTTCTTGTTTGACGATACGGATTTGATAATTAACAATCCTCAAATTAAAAACTTTAACCATATCAATAAAATACTGACCTCGGATTTTTTTGAACAAAAACAAACCGTTCAGGGAAAAGGAATAGGATATTACAGACCAGTTGTAATTCTATCCTATATGCTTGATTATAAGATTTGGGGATTAAATGCGAAAGGATTTCATTATACCAATATTTTATTGCATTCGATTAATTCGGTTTTATTATTTCTAATAATATTTTTTCTATGCGATGATTTATTTTTTTCTTTCTGTTGCGGATTGATTTTTTCGGTTCATCCGGTTCAATCAGAGTCGGTAATTTGGATTTCAGGAAGAACGGATTTGTTCGGCGTATTGTTTTTCTTTTCAAGTTTTTATTTATATTTGTTATACAAGAATAAAAAGAATAAAACTGTTTTGGCGTTATCCTTGCTTTTTTACGCGTTTGGCGTTTTATCAAAAGAATTCGCGATAATATTGCCCGCGCTGCTGTTATGTTTCGACTATATTTATTCTGAAAAAAAAGATAAAACCATTTTTTTGAATTATCCGTTATATTCATATTTTTTAATAGGATTTTCATATTTCATTTTAAGAAAAGCAGTTTTAAATATTTCTAATCCTTTTTTTAATCAGGGTTCGGCGTTAGACAGAGTGTATACTTTTATTTTCAGCGGCATACCTTATTATTTTTCAAAACTTGTCTTTCCCTATAATCTCAATGTTTATATTGATTTTCAAATTCAACAATTCAGGTTGTCGAATTTAATCATATTGATTTTAGCGATTTGCGCCTGTATGTTTTTTTTGAAAAAATATTATAATAAGATTTCCAGTTTGGCTGTTCTTTTTATATGCTTTTTAATAATTTCAATTATTCCTTTTTCAAACGTTCTGCCTTTTTCATTGGCGCCTGATTCGGAAATCTCGGTAGCAGAACGATTTTTATATCTGACTTCTTCGGCGTTTTGTTTTTTAATAGCGAGAATTATTTTTTTATTTAAACGGGTATTTTTAAGAAAAACTATTGTTATTCTAACTGTGATAAGCTATATAGTATTGCTTAATATAAGAATAACGGATTGGCTGAACGAAGAAACTTTATTATCGAAATCCTTGAAAAATTATCCGGATTCAAAATTGATGTTGAATAAACTTGGGGATATATATGAAAATCGCGGCAAATTTAAAGAAGCGATGATTTATTATGAAAAAGTATATTTGATGAATTATAGATATATAGGCGTTAACAATAATATTGGGGCTGTGTATATGAAAACCGGCGATTATGATAAAGCTTTGAAATACTTTGAAGACGAAATTTTTTTTAACGGGGAAAACGCAGTGGTTTATAATAATATGGGATTGGCGTTTTTTTATAAAAATATGATAAGAGAATCGTTGGCGAATTTTTCTAAAGCCCTTCAGATTTATCCCGGTTATTGCGAAGCTTATAATAATACCGGAGTTGTTTTCGCTTCGATAAATAAAACCGAAGAAGCCGAACGATTTTTTAATTATGCTTTATCAATATCTCCGGATTATGAAGCGCCAAAAAAAAATCTGGGATTGCTTCGAGAATCGGTTCGCAGGAATTATTCGGAAAAATAATTTTTTTTCACAGTCCATTTAAACAAATCAGGGTTTTTATAGACGTTAAGCGAATGCCTAAAATATCCGCCGGCAAAATTTTTTTTTAATCCGGCAAAAACGTTGTTTTTATCAAACGAATACCGGAAGTCAAGAATCTTTTTTTTAATCAATGATTTTATTATCGTAGGCAATTTTATAGAAGATTTTTTTCTTATGTCAGAATACGATTTGGTAATCCCTTGATTATACGCTCTTTTAAATAAGTATTCAAGGGTAAGTCTTTCGTCGGGAATGCAATGATATAAACTTAAATCGGGATCAAAACCCGCGAGGATATTTTTTTTTTCAAGATATTCCGATATATACGTTTCACCGTCGCCTCTAAAATCCGTCAAATGTTCGGGAAAACCGTCGGGATGGAAACCTTGCGTTTCATAAAGAAATTTTTTAATAACCGAAAAATTACATCCGAAAATATAACGGGCTGGAATTTTTTTTGGAATATTTCCGAATTCTAAAAGACTGTAATAAATCATAAATTTGCCAAATTCGTTTTCTGACCAAAGTTTATGAAACCATTCGGGAATTTCCCGGTTTTGATTAAATTTCGGAATGCAATTTCCGCCGGCGAGCAGAATATTGTCATTGTTTTTAAAAACGCGTTGAATTCCGGCGACCCAGATTTCTGGAAGTATGACGTCGTCGTCGATAAAAGAAATTATTTCTCCGGTCGATTCGCGTATGCCTCTATGTCTTGCGTTATGAAGCCCGGCGGCCGGTTCGCAAAAATATTTTAAATTTTTTATTCTCGAAGAAAATTTTTCTACAATACCGGTTGAGATTTTTTTTGAGCTGTTTTCAATGATAATCGTTTCAAAAATACCTGAATCGCATTTCTGAGCGGAAATCGATTCCAGCGTTTGATTCAACAATGAGGGTCTATTTAAAGTTGGAATAACAATACTGATATACGGCATAAATTTTTAGTTTCTGAATGTATTTTCAAAACAAAATAACAACGATAAAAAAACAAACAAAAGATTAATTATATCGTTTTTTTATCGCAAAATAATACAACGTTTTTTTTTTGATTAAATATAAATTAGAATTTTTGAAAATTCAAGGAAAATTAGATTTTAACGCAAAAACTGCGCAGTATGTATATATATAACGTCGTTAAAAATCAAACTTCTGTGTTTTGAAAAACTTCACATTACATCTAACGTTATCCGAGATTAATTTATTAGAATAATTTCTGACTGCGCTCGAATGATAAAAAAAGAGATTATGAAAAAAGATTTGCCTTAAATAAAAAATAATATATAATATTTACCAAATAAAAGAAAACCCGAGCCTGATCGCCCGGCATCGCGTCGGGCGCGGAAGAATTATGGAGCAAAATTTATAAATGTTCACAAAAGATAATTTTGAGAAAATACTCGATATTCTGAAATTCAAAAAAGAAAAAAATATTTATTATAAACATTTTCGCGGAACGGATTCATATTTGAAAATTGATATTTCCGCAGAAAATATTATATATCCCGAAGATAAAGGATTAAAAATTAACGAACGGCAAACCTGCAATTTTTCCGCAAATGAAAACTTTGTTGTTTTTGAATGCGTTCACAGATTATTGGAAAAAGGATATAAGCCGGAACATTTAGAACTTGAACCAAAATGGAAAGTCGGACACGGCGCAAGCGGCGGACGCGCCGACATTCTCATCAAAGATAATAATTCAAAACCATTGCTTTTGATAGAATGTAAAACTTTTGGAAAAGAATTTGAAAAAGCATGGAAAGATACGCAGATTGACGGCGGACAGTTATTCGGTTACGCTCAACAGATACCCGATACCAAGTTTTTATGTTTATATACATCAGGTATTCAAGAAAACAATAATATCACTGCGATTTCTCATATTATTTCACATACGGACAACACAAAAATATTAGAAGAAAATAAAAATCTCAAATCATTTGTAAAAGCTACAAATGTCAAAGAACGATTTGAAGTTTGGAAAGAAACATATTTACTTGAATACACGACAAAAGGAATTTTTGAACCGAATATTCAGCCGTATCAAATCGGAAAAGACAAATATACGATTGAGGATTTACAACCGATTGACGCAAAAAATAAAGAAGGCAAATATCACGAGTTTAGAACAATTTTAAGAAAACATAATGTATCGGGCAGAGAAAACGCTTTTGATATTTTAGTAAATTTATTTTTGTGTAAGATTGTTGATGAAACGCAAAATCCAAAAGATTTAAAATTTTTTTGGAAAGGCGTTGCATACGATAATTATTTTGATCTTATCGACCGTCTTCAAGAATTATATAAAATCGGAATGGATAAATTTCTTAATCAGGAAATTGTCTATATTTCAAACAAAGAAATTGACGAAGCATTCTGGACGGTAAAACAAAAACCTAACGCCACTAAACAACAGATAAAAGAATACTTCAGAAAACTCAAATTTTTTACGAATAATGATTTTGGTTTTGTTGATGTTCACAATGAAAAATTATTTTATCAGAACGCTAAAATACTGCTTGAAATTGTTCAGATGTGGCAGGATTTACGGCTTAAAACAAAGGAACAGAATCAATTTTTAGGCGATATGTTCGAGTTTTTTCTTGATAACGGCGTTAAACAATCAGAAGGACAGTTTTTCACCCCGCTGCCGATTTGTAAATTTATTTTGATGTCGCTGCCATTAGAAAAAATTATCAGAGAACATACAGAACCTCCGAGAACTATTGATTATGCGTGCGGCGCAGGACATTTTTTAACTGAATACGCCCAGCAAATTAAACCTTTTATTGAGAAATATAAACAGATTGATATTTCAGCATATTATAAAGCAATAACAGGAATTGAAAAAGAATACCGGCTTTCTAAAACCGCTAAACTTTCATCGTTTATGTATGGTCAAGACGGAATCGATATAATATATTATGACGCGCTCGCAAGATACGGGAAAATCAAAGACAATTATTTTGATATACTTGTTACAAATCCGCCGTTTTCAGTAGAAGGATTTCTTGAAACGCTCGGCGATAAAATCCGCGCTAAATATGAATTGACTGATACTGTGTCGGATATTTCAAACAACCGCAATATTCAGTGTTTTTTCATCGAACGCGCAAAACAAATTCTTGCCCCTAATGCAGTCGCTGGAATTATTGCGCCGTCGTCTGCGCTGTCTAATTCTGATACAACGCATATTGCAACCCGCGAAATTATTTTAAAATATTTTGATATTGTTTCGCTTGTGGAACTTGGAAGCGGAACATTCGGCAAGACAGGAACAAATACAATCATATTATTTTTGCGCAGAAAAGCGCAATTGCCAGAACCCGCCGAACATTACAAAAACCGCGTAAACGATTGGTTTGATGAAAATGATATGGATAAAGAAACAGAAATTTACGATGACGAATATTTAATAAAAAAATATTGCGAACATATTGAAATAGCTTTTGAAGATTATAAAACATTGTTAGAAGGCAAACCAAGCGGGAAACTTTTTGATTATGATATTTTCAAAGATTATCAAAAGGATTTTGACGCAAGCGCGGATATAAAAAACCTCAAAACAAAAAAATTCTATAAAGATATGAGCGAAACAGAACAACAGGCAGAAATAAGAAAACGATTATTATCATATCTGCAAAAAATTGAAAAAGAAAAATTGTATTATTGGACGCTTGCTTTTTCTGTTCCTCAAAAAGTTTTAATAGTTAAAAGTCCAGCAGGCAACAAAGAACAAAAATATTTTTTAGGTTATGAATGGAGCGCGGCTAAAGGAAGCGAAGGAATAAAATATAACGGCGGCGATACTGTCGATAAAATTATAACGCCTTTATTTGATCCGAAAAACCCAAATAATCCTGAAAAAATAAATTATTATATTCAGAAAAATTTTTGCGGCGAAGAAATAAATCAAGATGAATTTGAAAAAGTATCGGAGTATGCAGAACACGCGCGGCTTGTTGATTTGCTTGATTTTTCAAGAAAAGATTTTAATAAAGCGATTTCGCTATCGCCGAAAAAAAACATGGAGATTGTGCCGAAGTGGGAAATGGTTAAAATTGAAAATTTTGTTAGTTTAATTGAAAGCGGAAGTAGACCACAAGGCGGAGTTGGCAATATTAATTCAGGTATATTAAGTTTAGGCGGCGAACATATTCATAATTTTGACGGAACAATTAATTTATCAAATCCTAAATATGTCCCTGTTGATTTTTTTGATATATCGGCAAAAGGCATTTTAAAAAAATACGATATTTTAATTTGTAAAGATGGCGCGCTTACAGGTAAAATTGCTTTATTGCGTGAAGAATTATATAATCAAAAAGCAATGGTAAATGAGCATATTTTTATAATTCGATGCGGCGATATTATTAATCAAAAATATTTATTTTATTTTTTATTTTGCCCTGAAGGTCAAAAAATATTAAAAAATAATATTACTGGGTCAGCACAAGGCGGATTAAACTCTACAAATTTAAAAAATATTTTTATTCCCAATCCTGAGTATAATATTCAGAAAAAAATTGTTGATGAATGCGAAGCTATCGACAAAGAAAGCGAAAAAGCGAAATCAAGCATAGAAAACAATAAAAATTCAATCGAAAATATTTTAGAAAAACTGCTAACTTCACAAACCCCAATAAAAAAACTTACTGAAATTTCAATAATTAACCCATCAAAATCTGAAATTCGAGATATTGACGAAAATACAATAATTTCTTTCGTAGAAATGGCTTCTGTAAGCAATAATGGATTTATTGAAAAAAAGGTTGATAAACCAATTAAAGAAGTGAAAAAAGGCAGTTATACATATTTTAAAGAAAACGATATAATTATTGCAAAAATAACGCCTTGCATGGAAAATGGGAAATGCGCATTGGCTACGGAATTACAAAATAATATAGGGTTCGGAAGTTCAGAATTTCATGTAATTCGAGCAAATTCAGATATATTGCCCAAATTTATTTTTTCTTTAATTAATAGAGAAAAAATCAGAAAAGAAGCGGAAAAAAAGATGACGGGAGCCAGCGGACATAGACGAGTTCCAGCTTCATTCTATGAGAATTTAAAAATTCCAATTCCGAATTTAGAAACACAAAAAAAGATAGTAACAGATATTGAAAAATCAGAAAAAAAAATAATGGAAGCGAAAAAAATTATTGACGAAGCAAGTAATAAAAAACAGGCGGTAATGAAAAAGTATTTATAAAAAATCCGTGAAAATCCGTGTAATCCGTGTCAAAAAAAGTTTTTACACGGATGACGCTGATTTACTTGGAGCGGCAAAGAAGCAACCAAAAAATGGAAGTTTTACACGAATAAGTTCACATTAGTTCCCTGTAAAAAAATAAACAGGGAATAGATGTGAATGGATGTGAAAATATAAAAAAGTTCGTAGCGGTTGGAATTGCTCTTTAAATGTAAATATAAATATTGAAATAAAATGATTTTAAGGATATGATTGGATAAAAACGAGAAAAAAAAAACAACATTTTAGAAGATTGTATTACGGATAAAAAAGAGAAGAAAGTAATAAAGGAATCCCGAATAATAGTTTTGGAAATAGAAAAAATAGAAGAAAAGATAACAGACGCGCAGAAAATTATAGATGTTGCCGGTAATAAATATAATTCGGTAATGAAAAAGTATTTATAAAAAATCCGTGAAAATCCGTGTCAAAAAAAGTTTTTACACGGATTACACGGATTCACACGGATTAAAGAGGCGTTTAGAAATGAGTTTAATATATGAAGAAGAAACATATAAAATGATATTAGAAGTAAAAGCCGTTGAACAAATATCAAAAGGACATTTAAAACAAAGTTTGAATTATCTTGCCGCGTCAAAAATGAAATTGTCATTAGTAGTAAATTTTGGCGAAGATAGTTTTAATCATAAAAGAGTAATATTTTAATCCGTGAAATCCGAGTTGAAATATTTTTAGCGCGATAATCGAGCTAAAAATATTTTTTCCGGAATTATAAGGAGGCAAAGAAGATGAATGATATTAAAAAGACTTTAATAATTTCTGCGACTATAATTATAGCGGTTATAATTTTTGCAAAAACATTTTATAACAGAGCAAAAGCCGATGATATAATAAACGTTACCGGATTGGGACAGGTTGATTTTGAAAGCGATTTGATAACATGGGACGCGTCGTATGTTCAAAAAGATTTTAATCTTGAGAAAGCATATTCGAAAATTAAGAATAATCAAATTATAATACGCGAATATTTAAAAAAAAACAGCGTTAATGATAAAGAGGTTTCATTCAGTTCTATAGATATTCAAAAAGAATTTAAAGAAGAACATAATATCGAAGGGAAATTAATAAAACGGGAATTTGACGGATTTGTTTTAACTCAAACCGTTAAAATCGAATCAACAGAAATAGATAAAATTGAAAATATTTCGAGGAATATTACCGAATTGATTAATGAGGGAATAGAGTTGTATTCTAACTCTCCGAATTATTTTTATACGAAATTATCAAGTTTGAAAATTCAACTAATAGCGTCAGCCGCTAAAGACGCTAAAGAGAGAGCGGAACAAGTTTCGGAAAACGCGGGTTCGGTAATCGGCAAAATCAGAAATTCAAATATAGGCGTTTTCCAGATATTGGAGAGAAATTCATCGGAGGAAATGAGCTGGCAGGGAGCGTATAATAAAAATTCAAGATATAAAACAGCTATGGTAACCGTAAGAGTTCAGTATCAGCTTGAATAGATATGCGCGCGCAAAAATTAATCGACATTAACGCGCAATAATTAAAAAACGCTATGCGTTTTTTTTTACTTTTTAAAAAGTTGGACTTTTTTAAAAGCCGACAAAACTATGTCGTAATACTTATGCGCGTTTGCATAAATTTTATTTTGTTCTAATTTACAGAGGAGTTAAATCAAATGAACAAAGAGAGATTATTGGTTACGAGCGCTTTGCCGTATGCGAACGGACCGTTGCATATAGGACATATCGCCGGCGCGTATCTGCCTGCGGACGCGTTTGTAAGATTTTCGAGAATGCGGAAAAAAGACGTTGTTTTCATATGCGGTTCCGACGAACACGGAGTTCCGATTACAATAACGGCTGAAAAAGAAAAAGTCAGTCCCCAAATTATAATAGACAGATACCATGAAATGAATGAAACAACTTTTGAAAAACTCGGAATATCATTTGATAATTATTCAAGAACGAGCAAGGATATTCATCACAAAACCGCCCAGGAAGTTTTTTTAAAAATTTTTGAAAATAAAAATCTTGTTGAAAAAGAAATAAAACAGTTTTATTGCGGAAAATGCAATATGTTTTTGGCGGACAGATATATAGAAGGAATATGTCCGCATTGCGGAAGCGAAGGAGCCCGCGGAGATCAATGCGAAAAATGCGGCAAATGGATAGAACCCACGGATTTAAAAGAACCGAAATGTAAAATCTGCGGCGGGATTCCGGAAATCAGAACCACCAAACACTGGTTTTTGCAAATGAATAAGTTTCAGCGGCAGATTGAAGACTGGATAAATTCTAAAAAATGGAAAGATAACGTTAAGAATTTCTGCAAAGGATGGTTTTCCGAAGGTCTCGGAGAAAGAGCTATTACGAGAGATATAAAATGGGGAATTAAAGTTCCTATTAAAGAAGCGGACGGCAAAGTTTTATACGTATGGTTTGAAGCGCCGATAGGATATATTTCAGCCACAAAAGAATGGGCTGAAAAAAACGGCAGAAAAGACGAATGGGAAAAGTATTGGCGCGGAGAAAATACGCGGATAATCCATTTTATCGGCAAAGACAATATCGTGTTTCATGCCATAGTATGGCCGATAATTCTTTTAGCTTCGGGATACGCCAATCTTCCTTCCGAAATACCGGCAAACGAATTTTTGAATATTTCGAGTCAAAAGATTTCTACTTCCAGAAATTTTGCGATTTGGGTTAACGACGTAGTTGACAAATACAATCCCGATTCCTTGAGATACGCTATAGCGGCAAACGCTCCGGAATCGAGAGATACGGATTTTTCTTGGGAATACTTTCAGGAAAAAAACAATAACGAACTTGCAGACAATATTGGAAATTTCGTGAATAGAGCGGCGGTTTTTATGAGAAATTTTTTTGAATTTAAGACGCCGGAACCAGTTAATCTCGACGAAGCGTCGAAAAATATTCTGCTTAAAGTCAAAGAAACGCGGGATACAATGGCGGAGTTGTTCGAATCGTTTCAGGTTAAAGAAGCCACAAGAGTTTTTATGGCTTTTGCAAAAGACTGCAACAAATATTTTAACGATTCAGCCCCATGGCATTGTTTTAAAAACGATAAGAACAAATGCGGAAACTGTCTTTATGTTTCGATAAATTTAGTGAAATTTCTGGCTCAACTTATGTCTCCGGTTATGCCGTTCACCGCTGAAAAAATATGGAAATTTTTGAATCTCGAAGGTAAAAGTTCGGAAACCGAATGGTCTGAAATAGGCGAAAATTTTCTTGCTCCCGGGCATAAAATTTCAGAACCGGAAATTTTATTCGTGAAAATCGAAGATAATCAGATTAAGGAAGAAAACGTTAAATTGGCGGGATTGTCAAACGCTCAATCAGGTTCGCAGAAACAGAACGGTTCTAATTTAAAAAATGTTCCCGGCAGCCAAAATGAAAATGTTCTTAATATTATTGATATTGAGCATTTTGGAAAAATTCAGTTAAGGGTAGCGGAAATATGCGAGGCGGAAACCGTTCCAAAATCGAAAAAACTTGTTAAACTTCAAATAAAAATAGGAGATGAAAAAAGACAGATTGTAGCCGGAATAGCCGAATTCTATAAACCGGAACAATTGACGGGGAAAAAAATTGTAATAGTATATAATCTTAAACCCGCTAAGATTTTCAATATTGAATCGCGGGGGATGTTGCTCGCGGCTAAAATTAATGGAAAGCTTGTTTTGATAACGCCGGAACAAGACATTGAATCCGGAGCTGTAGTCGGATAGAATAACGGTTTTGCGGCGCCGATAAATAATGTCGATTATTTTTCGCAAATAAGAGTGAAATCATTCGGGAGATAATGTTCAAGAAGTTGAATTTTTCTTAACTTATAGGGAAAACCGGAATCTAAAAATTCGATAATTTCTGAGGGTTTATAATAATAAAATCTGTCGTCTTCCCTGTCCGGCGAATGGGGATGTAAAAGGTTGAAAGTTACGATTTTTTTTGAAATCTCAAACAAAACCTTCAGGGCTTTTTTGATAAACCTTTTGTTATTATCTAACCGCAGATTAAACGCGCCGGAAACCAAAACTATATCAAAAGAATTTTTTTTAAAAGGATTATCGGAAAAAATATCCGAATATAGAATTTTTTTGCCGGGATAGCGACGTCTGGAAATCTCAACGAATTTTTCCATTATATCGATGCCGGTATATTGATAATTAACTTTTTTTTTATTTAGAAATTCAATTAGATTGCATAATCCGCAACCGACGTCGAGAATTTTTTTGTTTTTGACGTCAATTCCATTTAACAGAGCGGAAAACCTTATGTTTTGAGTTTTACTGTTTTCAAAAGCGAGAATTTTATAATCTTCTTTGTGATTATTGAGTTTTACGTCGTAGAAATTTATTATATCTTTTAAATTGTTTGTTTTTTTCATTATGAATTTCAATAAAATAAATTTTTGAATTTTTTCTAATTTTATTATGAGAAAAATAAAATTCAATAAAAATAAACTTTTTTTTGTCGATTGTTACAAATATTAAATTATGAAAAGAAATTTTAAAAAACTGAGTATTTGCCATATTGATATTTTAAAACGGTTTTGCCGGCTGCACCAGCCGTCTATTTCAGAAATAAACGCGGTAAATCTTTTTATTTGGAAAGATTACTACGATTATCATTGGAATATAATCGACGGATATCTGATTATAATTGGAAAAAAGAAAGACGGTTCTTTTTTTTCATATCAGCCTTTTGGTTTGCGAAACGCGGAAAAAAATATTATAAAAAAAATTTTTGATGTTTTGAAATACGATTTACATTCGGAAGTTTTGCAGATGACAAGGGTTGAGAAGAGATTCGCTTCAAATTTAAACGGCTCTTCAGGACTATCGGTAATTCCTTTAAGAAATCATTTTGATTACGTATATTTAATCGATAGAACGGTATTTTTAAAAGGAAAAATATATGAAACAAAAAGAAATGAAATAAATAAATTTCATAACAGGTTGAATGGAGACGAACTTTTTATCGACGGGTTTAAGGAAAAATATTTCGAGAGTTACTTGTCAATATCAAAAAAATGGTCGATAGAAAACAAATCTAACGATAATGCTCAGATTGAAGCCGAATATACGGCTATAACAAACGCCATTGAAAACGCGGATAAATTAAATCTTACCGGAACCACGGTTATAATAAACGGGAAAGTAGAAGCGTTCACAATTTGCGATATGCTGAATTATAACACGGCTCTTATTCATATTCAAAAATACAATAGGAGCATTCCGGGAATATGCGTTTTTCTTACAAAAGAAACGCTGCTTCAAAATTATTCCGGCGTTAAATATTTTAATTACGAGCAGGATTTGGGAATCGAGGGATTAAAATTTTCCAAACTCTCGTATCGTCCGGTTTTTCTTGAAGAAAAATATGAATTAAAAAAAATGTGAATGTTCGAAAATCGTTTCGCGATTTCCTCAACTTTTCAAATACGTTATATATATTTCAACCCGCCAAAAACTGATTTTTTTAAAAATCGAATTAATTTTCTTGACAATTCCGATTCAAAAGTTTAAAATACTTGTTAAAAGTCAAAACTTTTTTTAAAGCGGTTTTTATCATAATCGTTATAAAAACATATTGGATTTGTTTTTACAAATTAAATTAATTTCCGGGTGAAAAAATGAACAGAACAGTAAAAGAAAATATTACCGGTTACTTTTTTATCCTTCCTTTTATGATTGTTTTTATAATTTTTCTCGGTTGGCCTGTTATTTATTCTTTCATATTAAGTTTTAAAGAAGCCACGATTTATACCGACTGGTATGATGTTTTCGGTAAAATGGAAATAGTGGGGTTTGATAATTACGCCACGATTCTTAAAGACAAAGAATTCTGGTGGAGCATAATATCGACTTTTATATACGCTCTGCTTACCATACCTACCGGAATAATAGCGGCGCTGCTTCTCGCTTTAGTATTAAATAATAAACTGAAAGGCACGTCGTTTTTCAGAAGCGCTTTTTTCCTTCCGAACGTTTTGGATTTGCTTGTTATTGGAACAATATGGACTTTGATATTCGCTCCAAAATACGGGCTTCTTGATTTTTTAATGCAGAAAATCGGCGTTTATTATTTTTCTGAACACGCAATTTTAAACGAGCCATGGACTATCCTTCCGGCTATAGCGGTAGCAATGGTTTTAAAAGGAATGGGATTTGGAATAATATTATTTTTAACGTCCATACAAAATATTTCCGAATCCGTGTATGAAGCCGCGGACATAGACGGCGCCAACTGGTTTCAAAAAACCGTTCATATAACTATTCCTTTAGTAAAACCAATAATTTTATTTATGATAATTACCGGAATAATAGGCACATTAAATGCTTTTACTGAAATATACGCTATGACAAACGACACGGGCGGTCCGGCTATTTCTGTGATGGGCGAATCCGTGAAAGTGGCTAAACTTTCAGGATACCATTTATTCAGAACTTTCAAATCGGGATTTTACGGCAAAGCCGCGGCAATATCTTATATTCTATTGATTATCGCTGCTATAATATCAATTATAAACGCTAAATTCATAAAAGTAGAAAAATAATTATAATAAATTTTTTTCAAGGATTATATTATGAAAAAGTTATTGTTATACATTGTATTAATATCCCTTTCAATACTGGTTTTACTTCCGTTGTTCTGGATGATAATTACCGCGTTCAAAAATCCCGGAGAAGGATTGAAATTTAATTTTTTACCTCAAACCAAAGTATTTACTTCCGCGTTTTTGACTTCAAGTTTATCTCCGGTTCAAAACGACAAATCTTATCTTGTTTTTCAATACGAAGATAAAACCGCTCAATCGGTAAATGTTGCGGGTTCTTTTCAGGGTTGGGATGAAAAGAAAACTCCGCTTGACAATAACGACGGCGTCTGGACAGTAAGAATTGACGATATCGCGGCTGGCGATTACGAATATAAATTCATAATAAACGGCGAATGGGAAAAATCAGACAACCGTAAAATCACGGTAAAACCCGGGAAAAACGCGAATGTTCCGCTGATAAACGATTCATATATTGACAATGAAAAACTTATTTTTAAATATAAAAACGATAAAACAAATGCGGTAAAATTAATTATCAACGATGAAAAAAATGTTGATATGACAAAAGAATCGGACGGATATTTTATAGCGTCCGTTGATAAAGACGAGTCAATTAAAAAATATAAATTCGAATATCAACGCGGGTTTAAAGAAGCTTTCAATTCATTATACACCACGGCTAATTTTTTAGAAGTTTGGAATAACAAGGATTTTCCTTTTGGAAAATTTTTTTGGAACAGCGTTGTAGTTTCAACGCTTGCCGCTGCGTTAACCGCTTTGATTTGCACGATGGGAGGTTACGCTTTCGCTAAAAAAAATTTTTTCGGCCGCGAAAAAATATTTTTATTGCTGATGGCGTCGATGATGATACCCGGTATGATTTTTATGGTTCCGCAGTTTGCCATAGTAAGTAAATTCGGCTGGATAAATTCATACGCGGGACTTGTAATACCGCATCTTGCGAACGTGTTTGGAATATTTTTAATACGTCAGTATATAAAAACGATTCCAAATTCATTGTTTGAAGCCGCGACAATAGACGGAGCCACTGAAATTCAGCTTTTCAGAATAATAATAATTCCGTTGTCGCTGCCGATAATAGCGACTTTGTTTTTATTGACTTTTCTTGGTCAATGGTCGAATTTTTTATGGCAGTTGATTGTCAATACGCCGGATTCGGCTTATAGAACTTTGCCGGTAGGTCTTGCGTTGTTCAAAGGACAATATGCGGTCGACTGGACAAAAATAATGGCAGGTTCGTGTTTTTCAATTGTGCCGATAGCGATTTTATTTTTGCTCGCCCAACGTTTTTTTATTGAAGGCATGACGGGCGGAGCCGTAAAAGAATAATTTTTTTGGAGTAATTGAAATATGAAAAAAATAATTTTCCGTATTTTGTTTTTAAGCGTTATTGGTTTAATTGTCTTTTCGTGCAATGCTTCGCGCAATACCGCCGAAAAAGACGGAACTATAACTTTGAAAATCTGGGAAACATATAAAGACGAACATGATTTGTTCATAAAAATAATAGCTGAATTTGAAAAATTTTATTTTGAAAAATACGGCGAAAAAATTAAAATAGTTTCCGACAGAGTTCCGTTTGACAATATTATTGAAAATATTAAAACCGCTTGTCAGGTTAATACGACTCCGGATATAGCGCGTCTTGATTCCGGTAAAATATTGGAATTGGCGTATCATAAAGTTTTGACCCAGCTTGATACTTTATCGTGTTTTGAAGCAAAATCAATTGAAGAAAAGAAAAAACAATATTTGCCCGGTCCTTTTGAAACCAATGTTATAAAAGTTAAAGAAGCAAACGGTGAATGGAACGACCATTTATTCGGATTGCCGGAACAGGCGACCTGCGTAGCGTTGATATGGAATAAAACTATGTTCAAAGAAAAAGCCGACGAATTGAAAAAAGCCGGACTTGATCCGAATCGGGCGCCGATTGACTGGGACGAAGCCGTTGAATATGGAAAAATTCTCACTATTCCCTCAAAACAACAATATGCGTTTGCTTTTGACAATAACCTATGGTTCGCATTTCCTTTTTTTAATTTATACGGAGCTGAATTTGTCGGGATAGACGAGAATAAAAAATTTTATTGCTCGATAAATTCAGAGCTCGGAATTGCGGCGCTTCAAAAGAAAATCGATTTATGCTCTAAAAAATATGACATTGAAGGCAAATCAACTGCAATTGAAGCGGGCTCTTGGAAAGGAGGAATCGGTCCGGATCAGGGATTCATCAATAATAATTTTGCAATGATAATAATGGGCGCGTGGTATTTGAAGACATTCGAAAAAACAGTCAAAGATTTCGGCGTTTCAATGATTCCGAAGGTTTCTAAAAAAGAGGCGGTTGCTCTTGGAATGATACAGGCAAATTCTACTGATGAAGAATATAATAAAAAGATCACTACCGCGACAAACCTCGGCGGCAATAATCTGGTTATATTCAAATCCTGCGAAAGACGCGGAAAAAAATATTATAAAGCCGCATATGAGTTTATAAATTATTTTACGTCAAAAGAAGTTCAGCTCAGATGGGGAACGGAATTGAATCAGATACCAATTAATATTGAAGCGTTTGAGATTTATAAAAATAATCCGAAATTATCCGATAGAGAACGAGCTTTTGTCGAGCAGGTTTTTTATTCTAAACCTTCGCCTAAAGTTCCGCTTTCCGAAAAATTGTACGACGTAGCAAACATTGAAATGGAACAGGCTTTAAACGGAAAAAAATCGCAAAAGAAGCGCTTGATAAGGTCGCGGAAAAATTGAATAAAGAAGTTTTTTCATTGATGAACGAATAAATCGGGAAATATTTGTTTAATTTTTTATAGCGAAAGTTTTTAACGAAAAGATTTCATTATGTCATATAATTCATTGGGTTTGAAAAATGATGTAATATTCAAATATGTATTTGGGCATCCTAAAAATAAATATATATTGTTATCATTACTAAATGCGCTGTTAGGTTATGATTATCATAATAAAATAACGGATATTAAGTTGCTTAATCCGTTGAATTTGAAAGAATATTTGGATGATAAGTTTTCGATTTTAGATATAAAAGCCAAAGACAATCAAGGTAGACAATATAATATTGAATTGCAAATTCAACAAGACAGGTATTTTATACCAAGAGTAATATATTATCATGACAAATTATTTGTTGAACAATTAGGAAAATCAGAATCTTATGAAAAATTAAATAAAACGATTTCTATATCGATTTTAAATTATGTTTTATTTCCAGAAGAAAAACTATTGCATAATATTTATAGATATACCAATATCAATTCCGGAAAACAATTAACTGATATTAAAGAATTACATTTTATTGAATTATTGAAATTTAATAAAGAAAAACCCAAACAATTACGGACAACTTTTGAAAAATGGTTGCATATACTAAAATTCGGAGAATTTTATCCGGACAGCGTTAATAGTTTGGAAAAAGAATTAAAATCGGAGGAGGCGATTCTAATGGCTGCGCAGGCGATGAAATCGGCTTTGTCAAATAGAAGAGTCAGAGAAATGGTGAATAGCCGCGAAAAAGCTCGGCGCGATGAGATTTCAAGGTTGAATTCGGCAAAATTCGAAGCAAAACTTGAGGGAAGAGAAGAAGGCATAAAAGAAGGAATAAAAGAAGGAATAAAAGAAGGAATAACAATAACTGCGTTAAATATGCTTAAAAGCGGAATAAATATTAAAACAATTATGGTTTCAACCGGATTATCTAAAACGGAATTATTAAATTTAAAAAATTAATTTTTATAAAGGCGGATTATTTATGAAAAAGATTGCGATGATTTTAATTGTTTTTATTTTTGCATTTGGATTTGAGATTTATTGCGAATCCGAACTCGAATTTTTAAATCCGGCGGCTAAGAGCATAGTAGTAGCGGGCGACTGGAATGATTGGGCTGGTTCGGCTAAAGGGAATTTGGATTTAAACAACAATAAAATGGTGAAAGGAGAAGACGGCAAATGGCGTTATTCATTATCAAATGTAAAACAGGGAACTTATGAATATAAATATATCATAGACGGGAAATGGGAAGAAGGAGCAAATAGAAAAGTTAATGTTACTCCTGCGATATTGCCTGTTTCGTCTTTAGAGCCGACTGTAAAAATAAAGACTGCGGAATTAGAATCCGGAACGCTGTTTGAAATCGACGCGCCGACTGCTGGAAAAGTATCCGTGGCAGGAAGTTTCAACGACTGGAATATGAACGCTAATTTTCTTCAGAAAGCCGCCGACGGCAAATGGAGAACGAGAATACAATTGAAACCCGGGACATACGAATATAAATTTTTGCAGGATAACGATTGGGATAAACTGAATCAGGACAACAGAAAAAT
>DAINAU010000070.1:0-3656 GCA_036733285.1 bacterium | reverse complement strand
ATAAATTTTTGCAGGATAACGATTGGGATAAACTGAATCAGGACAACAGAAAAATCACGGTAAAATAATTCGCGATGCGGAATCCGCAAATACTGATAATTCGTTACGGCGCTCTTGGAGACACTTTAACTTTAGTCCCTTTGCTTTATTTGATAAAAAAAAATTATCCACATTATCATACGACGTTATCCGTAAATGGTTCGTATTCAAAGTTGATACAATTTTTTTGTTCGGCGATTGAAGAGTTTAATCTTGAATCGCTGAATAAAGAATCGCTTTTAAAATACGATTTGGTTTTTGCCGTAGTATCCTCAAGCAATTCGATTTTATGTTCGCATTTAAAAACTTTTAACTCCGGCGCCATAATATTTGCCGATGTGGAATTATGCGAGAAATTAGCCGTATCTATTTATAATTTTCTAATAGAAAAATTTTGTGAAAGTTATGCGTTATATAACGCAGGTTTCCCTGCCGATTTTTTTCAAAAGATTGGCGCTGAAAATAAATTGCAAAAAAAAATTTTCCATCCTGGCAGCGGCGGAATAAAAAAAAATTTATCTGTTGAAGAATTAAAGTCGGCTATCTCAAAATTTGAATTATTTCCCGAAAATACCGATATTTTATTAGGTCCAGCCGAAATAAACAATATTGAATTGCGCAAAATATTTTCAGATTATAATTTAATTCAAAATATTTTTGATTATGCGGAATTGGTGAAAATATTAAAATCTTATGATTATTATTTCGGTTTTGATTCAGGCGTAAGTCATCTTGCCGCATTATGCGGACTGAACTGTAAAATTTTTTTCAAAGCCAATAATTATACTGTCTGGAAACCTTTTGGTAAAAATGTTTTTGTTCAAATATAATCATAATTGCTTTTTGGTTTTCCTTGGTTATTCATAATAATTTAAATCGGCGTAGATTTTTTTTATTAAATGTTTTGCAAGCTCCGGAGATTTTATTCTGACAGATGATTCCATATTATGATTGAATGCGGAAGAAGTCCAATTATGACTTCCGCAATAAACCGTTTCTTTATCAATAATAATTATTTTTGAATGATATACTTTTTTACCGCGATCAATTTTTACAAAAATATTATGCGTTTTCAGCAAATCGTAAATCCGCATATTTATAGGAATTCGGTTCTCTCCCTCTTTTACGGCATTATCAAGATATAATTCGATTTTTACTCCGCGCTGTTTTGCGGATATGAGTTCTGATACGAGCTGATATACTGGATGATTATCCGAATCCATATATCGAATCAAATACATAAATACAATTATCTCTTTCTTTGCAGAACGCAAATCGCTAAGCATAGATTTTAAATATTCGTTTTTAAACAAAAACTTTACGTTATACGAAGTATATTCCGGTAAAAAATTGTATTTTCTGATTTGATTTTTTGTGTCGTTTCCATTTACTTTATTCGCGGCATAGAGTAAATTAAGCGCTGTCGTAACTAAAATGTATGAGCAATAGATTAGCAAAATTATTATTGATTTTTTGATAATAAATTTTTTCATTTTATTCTTTTTTTTCCGAATACTTTTTGAAATATTTATATAATAAATACAAATATACAAAAATGAAATAATGAGAAAAATACTCGAAAATTGCAAATACTCTTTGTAATTTGTCTGATGATATTATTCTTGTTCCGAAAATCCAATAAATCAAAAATAACATAATATAACAAAAAATAAATATTAGAGCTGTAATTAAAGCGTTTATAATAATTGGTTTAAACTTGATTTTTCTTTTTCTGAAAAAATAATAAAATATGCCCATAAAAATTAAGCTGTAGATAAAGTAAAGAATTGTATAGTAATATAATATATGCCAAATTATTGAACCCGGTGATTTTATATCTTCAATTATGTTTTTTTTTGCCGATTTTACGCTGTCGTCAATAAATTGTTGTTTTGTATAAGGTTTGACCGAACTGTCTTCAAAAATAAGAACACCGTTTTTCCACTCGCCCGGAATTATTTTGCCTCCGATTAGACCGTTTGTATAATTAAAAATCATATCGTCTATGTTTGATGTTTCCTCGCAGAACTTATTAAACTCATCCATTTTCATATCGTCTTCTTTATCAAGTTTATCTTTTATATGCTGCGGGGTTTTCTCGTCATTTACTATTGATAAATAATATTTTGACCATTCTTTTTCTTTTTTTGTGGTTTGAAGACTGATAGTATCAATTATATCGTTGACTGCGTTGATTTCAGAAGATAGTTTTTCAACTTCTTTCTCGAATATTTCGCGGTTTTTATTTACTTCGTCCATATCGTATTTATCATAATCAAGTTTTTTCATTAGAGCGTTTAACGGCAATAATTTCTGATGAACCTGTTCAATTCTGTTGATTTCTTCAGGCGATAAATACTTTTTCAATAAAATCATTTCTTCATTTGTAAATCCGCAGATGAATAAAGTAATTATTAAAATTATTATTATTTTTTTCATTTAATATTTTCTCCCATCATTGTTTAATATGCGTCGGTAATATGAAAAGAAGCTGAAACCGGACCAAATTTAAATGAAACAAGATTATTTCGAGCATTATCATGTTCTGAAGTGAATTTTATAGAACCGGATGCTGTTACATCAAATATTGTATCTGGCGGCTGATTATTTTTTAATGTAGCGTTTCCGTCAAAGTAATCTGAAAAAATATTAAGGCAAGTGATAAGAAAAGCAGAATGCCCATCCGATGCCAAGCCGGTTTTAGGACCAAATTTTTGAGTATTTACTTGAGAACCGAAAACTTGCATTTGAACAGTGGCGGACGCATCATAAATATATGATATTGGCGGGGTTACGGGAAAAATTAATCCGACGATGGACATTGGGTCTAATAAAACTTGTCGAATATCCCAAAATAATTGCGCGTTAGTATTGCCGCTTCCAATTATATTTGTCAGATATCCTTTTGGTTTAGTTTCTATAATATATTGATAAGTCTGTTGAAAAGTTTTCGTATTATTAGTTGATTTATAATCGTGCTTATATGTTTCTAAAGATGTGATTTTTTTATTTTTAAAATTTGCTTCAATTGCTCGGTATTGCGCTCTAATCTTTTGGTTGGTTTTAAATATTTTGGCATAAATTTTATATATGCCCCCGTTGGGCGGCATAAGCGTAAAAGCGTCTCCTAAACCTTCATCAGTGAACGAAGCGGGTCCGGTAGTTTCCCAATGAACCAAATATTCATAACCTGCAGGATCAGTTTCAGCGGTAAATTTCGCGGCTCTATTTACAACGCCGTAATTTTTTGAAAATTTAATGCATTTTATTTCCACTACGTCAAGAGTAACCTCCGGCGTAATAGAGGTAATGGCGTAATGCCAGCCTCCGTTTGGGAAATAATATTTATATTTAATGTCTCTTTGTTTGCCGTAAAATGTAATTGATTTACCTGCTGTCGCGCCTGTAATACTAAAATTTCCTTTTATCTCTGAATATCCCGGAACATCTATTGTATAGTCAATAACAGCTTTTTGACCTACGGCAATATAATCCGGTATGAACCCATATGAAATTTCCGGTTCTTCATAAGCTCCATAAACGCTAAAACAATTAAAAATCAAGGCTATTTTCCTAAAAATTGTGTATAACCTTTTGTTATCTGCCCAATTGAGAAG
>DAINAU010000069.1:0-21851 GCA_036733285.1 bacterium | reverse complement strand
AAAGGTAAAACCGTTAGCAAGTTTTTTATATTTTTAATTGGACACTAGTGATTTTAGATATTAAATTTTAAAATTTTCTTTTTCGGATATTTCGAACAATCTGCCGCTTGATTCGTAATATTTTTTTTCAACTGAAACGTCCTGATTGTCAGTGAAAATCTTTGTGTTTCCGCCGTAATTATCATATTCATATTTTAACGCCGGCAAACCGGTATATTGCGTCCAAAAGCAGACGCCCGCATTTTGATGCGAATGTAATGAATGTTAAGGAATGACCCCTTTTTTGACCCCTTTTTTTTGACCCCTTTTTTTAACCGTGCGTTGTTACCGAATATTCGCCATCATCTGAATTTTTCGTATAACATTGAATATTTCGATATGACTTTTTCCCAATTATATTCGCGTTCGACTTTTGCCGCCGCATTATCAACGAGCGTTGAAACTATATCCGGACGGTTTATTAATAATTTTATTTTATCCGCCAGTTCTTGAGAATTATCAGGTTCAAACAACAGTCCGGTCTTTTCGTTATCTATCACAAACGGAATAGCGGAAATGTTCGAACCGATTACCGGAATACCCGCAGCCATCGCCTCGATTAAAACAATACCGAACGCTTCATACCGGCTCGGCAGAATAAAAGCGTTAGAAGATTTAAAAAGTTTGACCAGTTCGATTCTATCAAGTTTACCGCAAAACGTTATATTATCAATCAATCCTAATTCTTCGGACATTTTTTTTAACCGTTGAAAATCTCCAAAATCAGGTCCGGCTATGTTCAAATGAATTTGAATTTTTTCCGAATCAAGAATTTTCATTGATTTTAACAGAACGTCTATTCCTTTTCCCCGGGCAAGCCGTCCGGCAAACAAAAGATTAAACTTATTATTATTTATAAATCCTGATTTTTCTAAAGATTCGTTGAATTCGGAAATATCGACGCCTGCGGGAATAATCTCGTAATTTTTAAATTTAAACCCGTATTTGTTTAATACCTCGATAGAGTAACGGGTTAAAACTGATATGCAATCGGCTCTTGAAACCGTTAATTTTCCAAAAGTATCAGAATATAATTTTCTATGAATCAGATTGTTTTCGTCCACAATCGGATTCAATATTAATGGTTTATTTTTTAAAAGTTTCAATAATAACCCTGATATAGCCGGAAAATACATCATAGTCCATGAATGAATTAAATCAATATTTTTCAAACTCATTCCGGCGGTTAAAAAACCGGGAATAATATGATAAACCGTTTTGGGAATTTTAATTGTTTTAAATCGTCTGATATTATTTTTATCATCGTATTCGTGATCAGCCGCAGACGGAATAAAATTCAAATTTGCAATATGGTCTTTTAAACGCGTTGAAAATACGCTGAAATTATAACCGCGCTTTGACAATTTTTCCGTTACGCTTTTGTTCAAATCCTCGGCTCCGCCCGAAGCCGGATAATATCTTAAACTTAAATTCAAAATATTCATTTTTTTAAATTTAATTTTCGGATCCTATTATCGACCGAATCATAATGAAATCCGTTCTTAAATTTTGTTTTATACAACCCGTAAAACTCAGCCGCTTCTTTATAATACACGTTCATTTCAAAAGAAAGAGCGAAATAATACAGCAAATCGTCGCATTCAAATTTATACGACTGTAAAATTGAAGCGCGGGAAATCTTTGATTTCAAAACGTCGGCGTATTTGATTATTTCAGCGTATTTTTTTTCATTGAAATAATATTGAACAAGAAAATAAAAAGATTCCATCCAATACGGAGATTCATTAAAACCGTTTATCAATTGACGGTAATATGACAAAGAAATATTTTTATCGATACCGGAATAATATTTTGCGAGAAGATACAATGTTTTATCGGTTTTTGAATGAAATCCGGATTTGGTCAAAAAAACGTTGAACTGCTTTACCGCCAATTCGGCTCTTCCCAAATTATTAAGCGCGGCGGCGAGCAAATATTCGCAGTCGGCGTAAAAAATTCCGTTTTTATAAAGCTCCTTATACAGAGACGCGTAGAACATCGAATTAATAACGTCGGAAGTATCGCCCCAGATTTCTTCGTCAATCTGAATTTTGCCGTCGTTTCCGAGTTGGGACGCGGCTTTATAAAAAAGAGTTTCTTGCGCAAACCTGTCGACTGATTTGATTTTATCATATATTTCAATATTCGATTTAGCTTCTTCGGTTCTGTTCATTTTCAAATTTGCAAAAGCGAGCTTTAGATAATTGTCCTGAATCAAAGTTTCAGCGTCGAAATATTCTTCCTTAAAATTCAAGAAATAATCGAACGATTTTATGGCGTTTTCATAATCGCCGAGACTTAAGAAATTATATCCTTCGAGATATTTTAAAACAGGAACAATTTTAGAAGTTAATATTCTCGAATTATAAAAAGACGATTTGCCGTATTTTTCAATAACAGAAGATAAAAAAGTTAACGAGCGTTCCGGACGGTTTAATTTTATTAGCGCAAACCAGTAATTTATTTCATTCCGCAAATCCGCGTTTTTAGATAAACTAATATAAGAGGCAAAAGTTTTTGAATCAGAACCCGTGTTGTTTTCAGAACCAGAACCGAAAGCATTCCGATAATTCCAGCCCGCGTTTTCATTATAAAAATTCATTTTCAAAATTTCATAATATTTTCCGTTTTCAATAAGATTATCCAACAGCCCGCTATTTTCCGAAGCGGAGGAAACCCGCTGACCGGCATTCAAATTTAAAACGGAAAAACCGTCAGCCGCAAAAAAAATCAGAGACAAAAAAATAATGAATTTAATTTTCATTTTTCAAAACCGAAAATATAATTAAGTTTAAGATAATATTTATAATTTGAATAATCAAGCGCCGATACCGAAGGAGAATAATCGACCGTATCATTTTCATATTCGGCTATGGCGTTTAATTTTTCAGTCAAAACAATATTCAATCCGGCTTTTATTTTTTTTTGAGTATAATCCTGCAGTTCTGCGTCGTTAAATTGTCTGGATACGGAAATGTAAGGTCTGATTTTATTTGAAAACATAGAGTAATTTAAAGAAAGGGAATAATCAAATATGTCAGAAGTTAATTCAGTATCGCCTAAAGTTTTATTGGACAAATAATTTGTCCGGTTATACGAGGCGAAAAAACTCAAATTAAGTTCGGGTATCAAATTATTATAATTTGCGGAAAAATTAATTCCAAATCTGTCGTAATCAAGATATTCCTGAATCTGAATGTATTTGGAATTGTTATCGAAATAACTATACAACAGACCCGCGTTCAAATTTAAATTCTTATTGGATTCTTCGTCAAAAACAAAAACAGAATTATAATAGAGATTATACAAATAAAAAGTCGTGTTTACTTTTTTTATAAAAGCGGAAGTGTTCGAAGCGTCGTCGGAATAATTTTTTGCGGTCTGATACTGCAGGTTGATTTCGCTGGTTCCAAACGAATAATTTAGTTCGGGATTAATATTGACATACGTCGAAGCGTAATCTTTTATATGACTGAGATTATCCTTATAAGCGTCGCATTTAACGCGGAACTTCAATTGTTTCAAAATTGAAGGGCCGCTCTGATTTTTGGTTTCATATAGCGGAGTTCCGAATTCGGCTGTAATTTTATTTTTATCGTTATCGTAAATATAATTATAATTTCCCGCGGAATTAAAATCAGAACCGATATGTTCGAATTTGATATTATAATTAATTTTGTCGTTATATCCGAAAGATATCAGAGATGCAAAATCATTATTGACTTTATTTTTAGAGGTAAAAATATCGTTGTCATAATTAGAATAAGTTAATTCCATATCGAGATTATATTTATTTTTATTAAAAGCCATACTATTGGCGTATAAAATATTTTTCAGCGGTTTTGCGAAATCGTCGTTTGAAATCACGGAATTCTCGTTGTCTTTAAAATATATAATCGAGTGACCGGTTCGCAAAAAATAATTCCATACTGCGGAAACGTTTATTCCGTAGACCTGCTGTTCGTATACGTTGTTGAAAGCGTAGCGCCGGTTTTGTTTTTTATATTTATCGCCTATATTCATACCTTGTTCCGTATAGCCAGCGAAGAACTGGAAATCAAATTCATACGTTTTTTTTTCTTTTAAAATTATTTCATCAGTAATAATCCCGCCCGGATTCGCCTGTTTTCTGTTATTAAGCGAATCGACAAGCGCGATAATTTTTTCCTGATTTTTTAAAGGTTTTTCGCAAACTATTTTTTTTTCCAATTTAACGCCGCGGAAACTTTTCGAACTAAACGAGTAATCGGTTATCGTAAAACCTGAAATATCTCCGATTTGGATGTTATTGTCGCTTTCTTTATTTCGTATTTCGAGCAGAAAATTATCGATATACGCGCCGTCCCACTTATCGGAATTAGCTTTCAATTTAAAAAAAACGTCGGTTTTATCTCCGTTAGCCATCGTGAACAAAGTCAGATTGGAGTTTCCTTGCGGAATATGATACGATATATTTTTATTGTCAATATCGTTATACTGATATGAAACCGCAAAATTATTAGTAATATAAAAACGCGGAAGCGCAGACAATGAAATGATAGATTTAGCGGCTGAACCGGTTTCGGAGCCGCGCTGGTATGCTCCCCATTTATATGAAGCCCCTATTCTGTGTTCGGCGTCGGCGTTTTCAAAAGGGCTGTAAGAATAACCGGCGCTCCATAAAAAATTTTCAACTTTAAATCCGAAAGCGAATCCGTCCGCGGATTCGTTTCCGGGATTGTATTTATATCCGGTTAAAAACCTGAGATTATCTTTAAACTTAAAATCAATACCGGCGCAGTATTTGGATTTTTCATTTTTTTCATTCTGATAATCCGCCGAAACGACGACTGAATTCAAGATTTGTTTTGAGATTCCAATTTTAAAATATTCCGGCAAATCGAATTTTTCAACTTTGAATTTGGGTTTGCTTCCGATAAGAATATTTTTATAAACGGCGCCAATGTTGATTCCTGCAATATCGAAAAGCCATCCTGCGTCGACGCAGTAAGCGCCGGCGGAATATGGATACCCTGAAATCGGAATCCCGTCTCCCAAAGACTGTTTAAAATATTTGAACGATAAACCCGCCGCGATTTTACCGGTTATTTTTTTTGAGAGAGATAATTGAACCGCCATATCGGAATTTGTGAACTCAGTATTATTTTCCGATAAACCGGTATAATCCGAGTATATGTCGTTAATGTAAGAATAAATTATTCCGGCTCCGATTTTAATCGAACCGGCAAGATTTCCAGCATACATAAGATTCGTGTATTTATTTTTTCCGAAACCTTGAAAATGCATAAAATACAATTCGCCGCCCGATACGTCGTAAAAATTCGCCGGATTGCTGAAAACCGATTCAATTCCGAGTTTTCTGGAAACGGAGGCTCCGCCGAGCGCCGATGATATGATTGAATTGTCAATCCGTAAAAAATCCGCGCCCGTAGTCCCTGCGGCAAAGGATTTTTCAGATAAACACAACACGCATAAAATAAATACAAAAAACGATTTCCGCATAAATTAAATCTATATTTTTTTTTAAATTCCTCATTCGAGTCTTATTTCATTTTTACCGGAAAAGAACCTATATTTTTCAGCCGGCGCATTGAAATTTTTCAGCCGGCGCGCCGATTATTTGCTGAAATCCGGCTTTTGTTTTAAATGCGAATCAATATAATACTCTGTATATTTTTACTTTTTCGAGTTTTCCTTTCACTGTAGTTTCTTCGACAAATTCAATTTTAAATTTATCTTTGACTTTTGAATACGTCGATTCGGAAATAAGAATCTCTCCTTTGCCCGCGATTGATTGAAGTCTGGCGGCAAGATTCACATTATCTCCGATAGCGGTATAATCTATTCTCTGAAGCGAACCGAACGAGCCGAGCAAAACATTGCCGCTATTAATCCCGATTCCAACGTTTATCATAGCTTCTCCGCTGTTTTTCCGTCTTTGATTCACGCTGGAAATTCTATTAATGATTTCCTTAGCCGATTTTATCGCGTTTTCTTCATTTTGTTCGTCGTCGGAGTTTATATTGAATAAAGCCAGCACGCTGTCGCCGATGAATTTATTGACAATGCCTTTATTAGCCGAAATAACTTTTGTAACGCTTGAATAAAAATCATTAAGAAACGATTGAAGTTTTGCAATATCAAGCTGTTCCGAAATTGTGGTGAATCCGCGTATGTCTATAAAAAAAATGGTGAGATATTTTTCGCTGACTTTTAAATTATCTTCGGAATCTATAAGTTCGGTCGAGTCCGAACCGGTCAGAGTTTTCATTCTGAATTTTTGAGATTCTATCAAACTTATTTCGCTCAATCGTTTCAACAAATGATTCACTTTTTCTGAAAGCCCGATTTTTTCGCTTAATTCGATGGATTTTTTTATGTTTTCGACAGACTCGCGAAGATTGTTTGTTTTTTCATAATACATAGCGAGTTCAAAATAAGCGTCGATTAAATCAAAATGAAGCGGGTCGATATTTTTTAATATTTTTATCGCAGATTTAAAAAGATTCTCAATATTATCCCCGCGTTTTCCAAGATAATTATAACAGACTCCTTTGGTCAAACTTATTTTTGCCTGTAAAATTCTGTCTTTGGTTATTCTCCAACCGTCTTCCGCGTCGGCAATATATTTTAAGGCGAGTTTGGGAATACCGCATTTTGCATTATTAATTGCAAGCTGGAGCATAACCGGGATTTTATTATTCACATTGTCAATAATATTAAAATACTCAAGCGACTTTTTAAGATGGCTTTCCGCAACGCTGTTTAAATTCTGTTTTTGGAATGTAATTCCAAGATGAAAATATGAAAAAGCGAGAGAATGAATATTGTCGGTTTGTTTGGTGATATTCAAATCTTTTTTAAAAAATTCTTCGGCTTTAGAATAATTATCCTGCATAAGAAAAAGTTTTGCTTTTTGACTGTATAGCAACGGAAGCTCCTGAAAATCCTCGCGAATTTCGAGCAGCCTTATGCTTTCGTCGAGATAATATAAAGATTCGTTCAAATCGCCGGTTCTAATGTAATATTTGGCTATATTTTTCATGGTAATTATTCTTTGATTGATATTATGAATTTTTCCAAACAGTTCAAGCGATTCCTGCATAAATTTCAGCGCCTCGCCGCCGTTTTCATTTAATTGAATAACTCCGGCGATTCCTCTTATGGTTTCGCCGTATTCGTCGGATTGCGGATACGCCTTGATTACGGCGAATGATTTCACATATAAATCGAAAGCCTGTTTAAACTCATAATTTTTCGAAAGAATGAAACTTCGTTCGTTGTTTATTTTTACTTTAAATATATCAGAAAACTTTTTTTCTTTAATATTGGGGAGAAAATTATTTTCGATTTCGTTAAACAAAGCCAATGATTCGTTATCGTCTCCGAATTTCGATTTGCACAAAGCTTTTTCAAAAAATAAACATATTTTTTTTTCATTGTATTTCATTATATCCGGATTCTTTTCGGCGTTGGCGATTATTTGAAAAGCGTAAGAATAATTTTTCATATATTGAGAAACTTGAATAAGCATCATATAATAATCAAACAGCAAATCCTGATGGATTTTTTCAGTGTCAATATACTGAATAACTCTTTCGAGGAGTTCTTTGCTCAGTTTATGAAAACCGAACCTGAATAAAAATTTAGCTTTTTCATAAGCTATATATGGGAAAAAATCAACCGCCAATTTATTTTTTTGAACCTCGTCCGCATAATTCAAAGCGTATTTAAGCAAAAATAACGCCTTATGAAATTCCGATTTATTAATCGCGTTTAGCGATTCGTCATAAAATTCTTTAAGCTTTGAATTTAAAATGGGAAATAACATTTCTTCGTAATTCGGCTGCGGGATTAATTTTTTCAAGCAACAAATTATTTTATTTTTAAAGTAAAAATCAAAAACGCTGTTTTCGTCGCGGGCGTTAAGCAGATTTATTAAATTAATTATGCCTTTGCTTTTCTGGTCAAGATTTGCCAGCATTAAAGAATTTAAAAATTCTATTAGAGGCGACGACGTTTTTTTTTCAATCGAATACGACACGCATATCGACAAACATTCCGAAGCTTTGGACTTGTTATCTACCTCTAAATACAGCTCGCCGACTTTTATATAGACCGCCATAAAAATATCATAATCAAAAAACTGCATACTTTTATACTTAAGAATTTTCTCTTTGAAAAAGCGCAAGCCTTTATGCGAGTCAAGGACTACCGGATAATAATCGCCTATCGCCTGTAGTATAAAACAATACAATCGTTTTAAATCAGCGTTGAGTTTAGGGAGTTGGATGGCGTTTTCAACGTAATCGCAGATTTTAAAAAGAGTTTCCAGAACCGAGTTATTTTTGTCCTGAAAATAAAAATCGCCGAAATCGTTCAGCAATTTGCTTAATTCTTTATGTTCTTTAAAATCGCCATAAAACATAATCAAAGTATAATGCAATATTTTATTAAAAAATACAATAAAGTTTTTTTTTGAATAAACATTTTTTTATATTGACAATCAATTGGAAAAAGAATATAATTATAAAAAATATATGCGGGGGAATCGTATGTTTAAGACTAAAGGGATTGCGTTATTTTTAGCCATATCATTATTAATAATTGTATTGCCGGTATTTTCCGAAGGCGGCGAAAAAGAAGTAACCGTAAAATCCGGCGATTCATTGTGGTCGATTTCGCAGGAATACTTAAAAGATTCCGCCAAATGGAGAGCGATAGCTAAATTTAACTCCCTTGATAATCCGGATTTAATCACGCCTGGTATGAAAATCAAAATTCCCGGAGACGATTACGCGGCAAAAGAAAGCGTTTCCGCCGTATCAACCCCGATTTCAAAATCAAAAGGAAAATCCAAATCATCTTCAAAAAAAGTTTTAAAAAAAGAAGAACCGCCTAAAATTATAATTGAAGAAAAAATCATTGAAGAGCCAAAACTTGAACGGGATTTAAGCGATTTTGAAAACGAATTTAACGAGCTTCTCGCCAAAGACAGCATGATAAAAAATCAGAGAGAATATTTTCAGATAATAAAAACGCTTGACGACATAAAAAAAGAAATAGCTCTGAATAACAGAGGAATCGCGGCGGAATTATTTGAAAAAGTAAAAATTCTTTCCGAGAAATTAAAAATAAACGTTCAGGTAGAAACTATAATATTAAAAAAAGTTAAACTCGTTCAATTAAAAGGAAGAGTGGATTTATACAATGCGAAAGATTATTTATGGACGCCGGCGTCGGCGAATATTGACAAGATATTAAACAGCGGCGATAAAATAAGAACCGGAGCTTTGTCAAGCGCGGTTATAGCGTTTGAAGACGGTTCAAGCATATCTGTAAGACCAAATTCAGAAGTTGAAATAAAACGGTGCGTCTACGATATACGCAACAACACTTTATATTCGAAAGCGCTTCTTTTACGCGGTTCTATAAATTATAAAACCCGCGACGGAATACCAATCAAGGTAGTCAATGAAGTAGAATGTTTGGATTCGCTGATTGATTTTTCAGGAGCAATGACTGCAAGTCTTCTTATAGACGGCTCGGTAAAATACGAATTATATTACGGTTCGGGAAATCTTATGAGCCGCAGCGAAAGGACTTCGATTTCGGGCGGAACCGGACTTTATATTTTTCCGGGAGCGGCTCCTTCAAATCCGGTAAAATTACTCGAACCGGTTTTATTGGGAACTCCGATAAATAACGTTTATTCCAAAACGTCGGTTCCGGAATTAATCTGGCAGCCTTTAAAGGGCGCGGAATATTATCTTGCTCAGATATCGGAAGACGAAACGTTTAATAAACTTGTATTTGAAGAAACTGTAAAAAATACGAAAGTTAAATCCTCCGCGTTGCTTGACGGCAAATATTTCTGGAGAGTAATACCTGTTGATAAAAACGGATTCAACGGTTTTTCGGGAGAATACAGAACCTTTATAATAGACACAATATCTCCGAGGTTATCTATTGTGTCTCCGCTTGACGATGAAATCATAAGAGAAAAATACGTAAAAATACACGGATTCACAGAACCCGGGAAAAACGTAACAATCAACCGATTCACTGTTATTCCGGATAATAACGGCGAGTTCCGGTCAAATGTTCCGTTGAATCAGGGAACAAACATAATAATGATTGAAGCTATGGATGAAGCCGGAAACGTGAACAAGATATATAAAACTCTTCACATAGATTACGATATGCAGCTTATTAATATAAATAACGGAGCTTACACCACGCTGCCAGACTGGAAATTATACGCCTACAACGCCCGCGGCGAGATTGTTTTCAATAACGAGATTCTCGACGTAAAATACGGCGAATGGTCGAAGGAATTAAAACTTGACAACGGAAGAAATCTGATAACGTTAAGTTTAGACGGTATCGGTTATAAGGAAATCCCTATAATTTTCGACAACGACAAACCCGTATTAAAATCATTGCGAATCACGCCGGATTTTCAAGGCGATAACTCGGTATTGACTTTAACGTTGATAGCGACGGACGCCAATTCGCCGCTTTCAAAAAACGCAAAAGTTATTTTAATAGACAAAGACGATTCAGGCAAAAAATACGAATGCGATATGGCGTATAATTCAAAGACAAACGAGTATTATGGAAAAATTATCGGCGAACCGCAACTGTTAAAGAAAGAATTGATTTTAGCGTATATAAGCGTTACTGATATTGCCGGAAACGCTTCGTATTTAAATGAAGAATCCATAGATTTGCCCGGCAGACCGTCATTGTTCTGGGACAAAATAAAAACAAATTATAAGCAACTTGGGTTGCCGATGTTTATTTTGTCCGGCGGCGGAATTCTTTTTTCATTATAATTCGATTTAGATTTAAAAAAAGGCGATGTTTAAAAACGTTACCTCGATAAATTTAGTTATTTTAGCTATTATAATCGGCGGAATAACATTTATTATCAGAAGATTTAAACGCGTAAAAAAACTAAATTACGAATTTGACGATAGAGTCGAATTGAACGATTCGGAATTATCCGACGACCAGAAAAAAGTAAAACTTAGATACGGCTCGCCTTTAGAAATAAGGCGGCAGGATTCCATAAATAACGTCGTGAGTTTCTGGGTGTATCCGGAGAAAGTCATTACTTTCAACGAAGACGGCTCTTTAAGAAAAAAATTCGAATAGGAAAAAACGAATTTAAGAGATTTCATGTAACGTCCTTTAGATATTTAAAATTTAAACGGAAAGAAGAAAAATATTGAATCCTTCGGTAAAACGCGATTTGACTATTGAACAATTGCAGCAAGGTATGACGCTTGCCGCTAATATAATGGATAGAGACGGAAAGGTAATAGCTCTGAAAGACACGGTTTTAACGGATAAATTCATTGACCGTTTAAAAAAATTTTTTTCGGGCAATTCCGGTTTCAAAGTAAGCGTCATAGAAGCGCCTCAAAAAAAGAAATCGCCTTTAGAAATAAAAAAAGAAGAATTGGAGCAAGCTATAAACAGAATGTTTGAACCGTATTCCGAACACAAGTTGTATCAGTTTTTAAAAAATTTAACTTTAAAATCATCGGAGTATTTGCTTGACAAAAATCCAGAATTATATGAATAGAATATTCGACGATATTTACAGCCGGATAATAAAAAGCTTCACAAATCTCGGAACTTTAAACAAAGTTCAGACTATAAGAAAACTTTTCGGAACGTCAAATATCAGGGAAATAGAAAAATATATCAATGAAATCAATCCGGTTTTTTTAAAAAATTCAAAGGAATTATTCAATAACGCGGTTTATCTGCCGAAATCGGAAATAACCAATCTGAGTTCGGCTATAGTAATACTGGGAAAACACAAGGTAATTGAAACGATTATTCTGCAAATAATAATCAAGGATTTGCTTGTGGAATTCAATCAAGAATTAAAACGTCAATTTTTTCATAATTCCACGGTCGGCGTCATCGCCGAATCCATTTATCCGCTAATCTCAAAAAAACAGGACGAGAAATTCGAATTTTTTTTAAGGGGTTATTTTCACAATTTCGGGAAAATGGTTCTGCTTGGTTTTGACAAAGGCATATATTTTGACATAATAGAAGAAGCCAAATCCGAACAATTAAATTATTATGAAGTTGAAAAAATATTATACGGTCATTCGTTTCAGATGAAGTTCACCGTAGCGGTTTTGAAATATTTTGAATATCAGGAAAGCGTCTACGAGCCGGTTGAAAATTACAGATCGCCGGGCAATACCGGATATAAAATGGAAGCGGCTGTTATTCAGATAAGCGACATATTCGCGACGGGATTAAACATCGGAGAAATCGAGGAATGCAAGCTGCCTCAGCTTGACAAAGAAATTCAAGGATTAATAAAATTCACTCCGGAACTAATCAATTCTATGTTCAAATCTTTCATAGGAAGATTGCCAGACGTCCCAAAATTTTATAAAAAATTCGTGGAATTTATTTGAATGATTTCCAATTGATTAAGCGGTAAAACATTCGGAAAAAGGAGAATTATTATGAGCGCTCAAATTATTATAGAGAAAAAAAACGAGGCGCAGCTTAAAAATTTAGGCGCGGAGAAGTGGGGAATCTGGACAAAAGAAAAATCCGAGTTCGACTGGTATTACGATTCCGAGGAACAATGTTACATTCTTGAAGGAATCGCGGCGGTAAAAACAAGTTCAGGCGATTACGAAATAAAAAAAGGAGATTTCGTAACCTTTAAAAAAGGATTGAAATGCAGATGGATTATCAAGGAAGATATAAAAAAACATTATAATTTTTTATGATAAAATGAACAAAGAATTTAAAGTAGGATTATTTTTTTTCGCGGCCATTTTAATATTCGTTGGCATTATTTTGAAAGTAAAGCATATAGATTTCAACAGAAATTATTATATGCTGAACGCTTCATTTGATAATATTTCCGGCATTGAAAAAAACGCTCCCGTAAAACTTGCCGGTTTAAAAATTGGACGCGTAATAGAAATTGAACCCGATATGAACTCAAATAAAATCAAAATTATTATGAAAATAGACGGCGATAAAAAAATCAGAAAAGACGCGACTGTCAAACTTCAAATGGAAAATCTGATGGGTTCAAAACATATTTCCGTTTCATTCGGTAAAAGCTGCGAATTCTTTAAAAATAACGATACTATCGCAAGCGTTGAGGAAGCGGACATCGAAAAACTTATCGTTAGCGTTACTGAAACGGCGGATGAAACCAAATCGCTCGTTAAGGATTTCAACGCAAATCAGGCTAAAGTGTTAAATAAACTTTACGATATCCTTGACGAAAATAAAAATAAAATCAGAAGTTTTATCGCCAATATCGAGGACATTACGGTTTCCGCAAAACCTAAAATTTCCGGCGTCCTCGATTATCTTGAAAAATCGATGCCCGACCTTAATAAATCCCTGAACAACATTGAAATAATCACTGCCACTATTAAAGAAGGAAAAGGAACCCTCGGCAAAATTATTAACGAACCAAAATTATACGAAGAATTGCTCGTTTCAATTGATAACATAAAAAGTTCTTTTAAAAGAATAGATAATCTGGTTTTGAAAAACGAAAAAAATATCGACGACGTCATACTCGGATTAAAACAAACTATTATTCCGGTAAAAGCAAGTTTTGAAAATATTTCGCTGATAACGGAAAAAATCAAAAACGGAGAAGGAACCATAGGCAAACTCGTCGCAGACACCGATTTATATTATACCGCAAAAAATACGATTCAAAAAATCAATGAAAACCTTGAAGACCAGCGCGAACAATCAGTGATGTCAAGTTTTACAAACACCATATTTGGAATTTTTAAATTTTAGCGGAATGAATCAAAAAGAAACTCTGTTTATCATAGATTCCCATTCATTAATCTATAAAGCTTATTATGCAATACAAAAATTAACCGATTCTAAAGGAAACAGCACTAACGCGGTCTACGGATTCGTCAAAATGATTTTTAAAATCATCGAATCGTATAATCCGGATTATTTAGTTTGCGTTTTCGATATTGGAAAAAAAACCTTCAGAAACGAGTTGTTTTCAGATTACAAAGCCACTCGGCAGGCGACTCCGCCGGACCTGATTCCTCAATTCGCCGCAGTAAAACAAATCATATCAAAAATGAATATACCGGTCGTTCAGCTTGAAAACTACGAGGCGGACGATATTATCGGAACGATAGCAAAACGTTTTGAAAAAAATTTTCAGATAAGAATCATATCCGGAGACAAGGATTTGACGCAGCTTATTTCAGAAAACGTTTTAATACTTAACGCAAAAAAAGGGATTTCGGAAATAGACGTTTTGAACGCCGAAGCAGCGGAAAAAAAATACGAGATTAAACTTGAACAATTCAAGGATTATCTCGGTTTAATCGGAGACGCTTCGGATAATATTCCGGGAGTCAAAGGAGTCGGTCCCAAAACCGCCGTAAAACTTTTAAAAGAGTTTAATTCGATTGAATCAATTTATGAAAATATTGACAAGATTACTCCGGACTCAGTCAGATTGAAACTGTGTGAAAATAAGGATTCCGCATTTTTGAGCAAAAAACTCGTTACGATAAATACCGACGCACCCGTTGAAATAGATTTTGTCAAATTCAATAAATCCGGTTTTCAAAATCTTAAAGGAATTTTTGAATCGCTTGAGTTTTATTCGCTGATAAAAGAACTCAACCTCAAAAGCGGGGAGACTAATCCGGACGACAAAAACGAACAAAGTTTAAATTCTGATATTCGGGAATTTAATATTATCGAAATCGAAAACGGAAGCTCTTTACAAAAAGAATTAACCGGTATTACAGAATTGTTTTTATATTCCGGTCTAATCGAAGGCGCAAGAAAGTTATATGTTTTCGCTCCTGAAAAAAATCTATATCTTGATTATGACAGTAAAGAATTTTGGGAAATCATTTACGATACGGTTTCAAAAAAAAATATTGAAATAGCCGGATTCGGTCTAAAATCTATTTGTAAAAAATTTTTAGAACAAGGCAAAAATATTTTTAATCTTAATCTGTTTGATTACGGCTCGGCAAACGGAATTTTATTCAAGGACGAAAATATTTATAAAATATTTTTTAATTGTTTTAAAACCGATTTAATGAATATCGATGAAATATGTTTTGAAAAAACCGGTTTGTTTGAATCCGGTTTCAGCGCCGGGCAAATTTTCGATTTAAACCGTTTCGCTTTTTATTATAAAAAATTAAAAGAGGAACTATATTCGAAACTTGCGGGAAGCGGTCAGGAAAATATTTTTTTGAAAATTGAAAAACCTCTTTTGCCAACCGTTATTTTGATGGAATATAACGGGATAAAAATCGACGGAGAATATCTTCAAAAACTAAACTCCGCGCTTGAAATAAAATTATCGGAACTTTTGAAAAAAATATTCGACGACGCCGGCGGACAAGAATTTAACGTGAACTCGACAAAACAGCTTGCCGATATTTTATTCAATAAATTGGCGCTTCCGGCTCAGCGCAAAACAAAAACAGGTTTTTCGACCGACAGCGAAACGCTTGAAAAGATAAGGTTTCTGCATCCGGTAATCGATAAAATACTCGAATACAGAAAATATACAAAAATCAAAAACACATACATTGAGCCTTTTATACAGCATACGGGGAAGGACGGAAAAATCCATACTTCTTTTAATCAGACCGGAACGTCGACCGGACGTTTTTCAAGCGTAAATCCGAATCTGCAGAATCTTCCAAATACCGGACAAGACGAAATAAATATTAGAAAATCTTTTATAGTTGAAAAACCCGGCAATATATTTATCGGCGCGGATTACTCGCAGATAGAATTGCGGATTGTCGCGCATCTTGCCGGCGACGATTATATGATAAACGCATTTCAAAAAGGCGAGGATATTCACAATTCTACGGCGGTCAAACTTTTTGGAGCCTCGGACGCAAACTCGGTTTCCGGGGATATGCGGCGGTTGGCAAAAACGATTAACTTCGGTATTTTATACGGGATGTCCGCTCATTCCCTCGCCGAAGAAACCGGATTGTTTCATAATCAGGCAAAAAATTTTATTGACAATTATTTCGATAAATTCTCTAAAATTAAAAAATATTTTGACGAATTAATTGAAAATGCGATTAAATCCGGATTCGTTTCTACTTTGTTTGGAAGAAAAAGAAGTATTCCGGAACTTAATTCAAAAAATAAAAATATAGTTCAATCGGGAATACGAATGGCTATGAATATGCCGGTTCAAGGAACTTCGGCGGACATATTAAAGATGTCGATGATAAAAATAGCGCCGATTCTTGAAGAGTTTGAAGCTAAATGTCTTCTTACGATTCATGACGAATTGATTTTCGAACTGCCTGAAAAATATTGCGAACGGTTCGCCGAAAAAATAAAAAACATTATGGAAAATATTGTGAGTTTAAAAACGCAGCTTAAAGCGTCTATCGGGACCGGCAAAAATCTTAGCGAACTTAAACATTAAATCTAAATAAGAGTTGATATTCGAAGGTTTTTTTAAAATAGTTCTGAAAGTAACAAATCCGGAATAATATTTTTTTAAGGCTCATATTATTATGATTATATCCTGTTTGGTACTTGTTTTTGGGCTCGCGCTTTTAATTAAAAGCGCGGATATTCTCGTCGACGGGTCGGTAGCCGTAGCTAAACGGCTGGCGATTTCCGAAATCGTTATCGGTTTGACAATAGTTTCATTCGGCACTTCGGCGCCGGAACTTATTGTAAATATTCTTTCATCAATAAATCAAAAAAGCGATATCGTCATTGGCAATGTCGTCGGCAGCAATATTGTTAATATTCTTCTCATTCTCGGAACCGCGGGAATTATTTATCCGTTGCAGGTTCAAAAAAATACAGCGTATAAAGAAATTCCATTGTCGTTTTTTGCCGCGCTGCTGATAATAATTCTCGGCAACGATATTTTCTTTTTCGGAAATTCCAAAAATATAATTTCCGCTTCCGACGGTTTAATCTTATTGTTTTTTTTTGCGTTTTTTTTGTTTTATATTTATAAAACATCGTCGGTTTGCGGCGATGATACCGCCTGTGATACTAAACAATTCAGCGTTGTTAAAAGCGTAATTCTTATCGCCTGCGGTCTTGCCGGACTTATATGGGGCGGAAATTTAGTCGTCAACAACGCGGTTCTCATCGCCAAACATTTCGGAGTTTCTGAAAAACTTATAGCCCTGACAATTATATCAATCGGCACTTCTCTGCCTGAACTCGCGACCTCCGCGGTTGCGGCTTACAAGAAAAAATCCGATATAGCTGTCGGCAATATAATCGGTTCGAACATCTTCAACATTTTTTTGATTCTTGGCGTAAGCTCGGCTATTAATCCTGTTCAATACGACGTTATTTTTAATTCTGATATCACCGCTCTGCTTTTATCAACTCTCGCGCTGTTTCTCTGTATGTTCACAATAACGAAACGAAAACTTGACAGAGCCGAATCCGCTCTAATGCTTTTATTATATTGTTTTTATACTGTTTTTATTGTTTACAGACAATAAATTGCCGGGAGGAAATATAAATGCCGCTTGACAAAAAAGTTTTTATAACTCAAACCCTGCCTGAAGCAGCCTCGAATTTTTTAAAGGAAAACGGCGCGTCCGTTGAAATGAATAGAAGTTTCGAACCGCTTTCCAAGAAAGAATTAATTAAAAAAATGAGCGGAGTCGGAGTATTCATAACTTTGCTGACAGATAATATCGATAAGGAAATAATCGACGCGGCCGCGGAAAATGAAGTCAAAGGATTCTGCAATTACGCGGTCGGCTACAACAATATCGACGTTAATTACGCCAAATTAAAAAAAATTTTTGTGACCAACACTCCGGATGTTTTGACTAAAACAACCGCAGAGATGGCTTGGGCTCTCTTATTTTCAGCGGCGAGAAGAATAACCGAATCTCATAATTATGTCGCTCAAAAAAAATTTAACGGCTGGCAGTCCACTCTTATGCTCGGAAGAGACGTTTCAGGCAAAACGCTTGGAATAATAGGAGCGGGAAGAATAGGAACCGCGTTCGGATTAATGTCTGCGGGATTTGAAATGAAGGTTATATACTCTGATTTTAACCGTAACGAAACGCTTGAAAAAAAGATTAACGCGGAAAAAGTAGAGTTGAACGAGCTGCTTGAAAAAGCCGATTTTATAAGTCTGCACACTCCATTGACAAACGATTCGGTTCATTTAATCGGCGAGCCGCAATTCAAACTGATGAAAAAAACCGCGATTATAATAAATACCTCGAGGGGTCGGGTGATAGACGAAAAAATTCTTGCAAAATTTCTTAAAGATGATAAAATAGGATATGCAGGGTTAGACGTTTTTGAAAACGAGCCGGATATCTGTTCCGAGTTGTTCTCATTGCCTAATGTTATTATGACTCCGCATATAGCAAGCGGGACCGTTGAAACCAGAGATAAAATGGCGCTGCTTGCCGCGCGAAATGCGGCGGATATTTTTTCCGGTATTGTTCCGAGAAATAATGTCTGGTAAAAAATTGGAGGTTAAAAAATGCTTCTTGAATTCCATTGTCAGATTGACAAAGATAAACGAAATATAACGGTAACGGTTTTAACGCCTCGTTTAGACGCCACAAACAGTATGGACTTTGAATACGGCGTAATTAAATACGCGGAATTTTACGATATTATTTTAGATTTGAAAAACGTCGAGTATATCAGTTCAAACGCAATTGGAGCCATTATTCAAATATACAAAATAACCGCTAAATTCACAAATAGTTTAAAACTTGAAAACTGCAGTCAGAAAGTAAAAGAAATAATCGGAATGGCGGGTCTTCAAAATAAACTTTTATGACTTTGAACCAAAATTGTTATGCCAGTATTAAAAGAAAAAGACGGTATTGTTGAATGCGATATAAACGGATGCAAACTCCGCGCAGAATTTGAATGCGCAATTTGCAAACGCAGATTTTGCGAAAGACACATAAGATACGGCAGGTTATACGGATATAATATTTCAAAACAAAACGAGTATTATTGCGTTGCCTGCTGGCGTATTGAACGAAATAATATTTTAAAATATAAAACTTCAAAATTAGCCCTGATTTCCGGTCTAAAAAAACTCGGCGTAGCTCAAAACGATACTTTGCTTGTTCAATCGTCGGTATCTTCATTCGGTTATATTGAAGACGGCGCCGAAACGTTGATTGATATTATAATGATGCTTTCCGGAAAAAAAGGAACTATCGTTATGCCGTCTTTTACTCCTTTTGCTAAACGGTTTCATCCGAAAAGTTCGCTTGTTGATAAAAGCTGCGGAATTCTGCCGGAACTTTTTAGAAAACGGTTTAAAACTGCAAGAACCAACAATTTAAAATATTCCTTTACAGCTTGGGGAAAATGGGCGGTTTATATAATCAATAACGCTATTAAATACGATAAACTCGACGGGCTGTCTCCGGTTCAAAGAGTTATAAATAAATCCGGAAAAATTCTTATGCTCGGTTCGGAATTCAATAATTGTATTCCGATTATTTTCGCCGATATAACAGCTTCTCAAAGTTCGCCGGAAAGCTGCGGAAAAAAATATCCTGAACTCGAACCAGACATAAAAAAATTGAGTTCATACAAAGAAATAATAATAGGCGAGTCATTATGCAGAATTGCGGACGCCGGCGAAATTGCCGAACTTGTAAAATCAAAAATATTTGAAAAACTGAATATATTCAATTGTTATAATTCAAACTGCGTTAAATGCGGCAGACAAAATAAAATATCGTCCGTTTTATTTGAAAAAAACAGATTAACCTGAAAACTGCATTAGAATTTTGAAAAAACGCTGGAAGTAAGGAAAAACATTGATTTTGAGCGCTTTTTCAAAAGAATTAATTTTTACTTGTCAGTTTTCAGGTTTTTAGAAGTTTTAACAAGCGCGTATATATGTTTTGAAAAACTTCACTTTTTTTATTGCATTATTCGGGATTAAGTATTAGCTGAATACTAAAACCGTTAAAACGGATTTAGTTTTTGTATTATTTTAGTCGGCTAAGTTTTTTATTGACAATTTCAGTTTTTTGTTAGTATAATGAATTAATTTTTAAAAGGCGGCTCGATAATGAACTGGCTTTACTGGTTTATTTTAGGAACAATATTAGCTATACTTGAATTTGCGATTCCAGGAGTTATTATTATTTTTGTTGGAATCGCCTGCTGGATCGTATCTTTTATTTTATTGGTTGGCATTAATATCAATCTCGGAGTTCAATTAATATTATGCGCCGTATTGTCAGTATTGCTTATTGTTGTCTTAAGAAAAAAAATTAAATGGCTTACCGGAACCGGAGGAAAAAAATACAGTAAAATCGACGAAGACGATTTTATTGGTAAAACCGCGGTAGTATATGAACCTGTGTTCGGAACAAAAGGCATCAACGGAAAAATAAAATTCGAGGGCAGCGTATGGAACGCTTCGTCCAATCAAGATATTTCTGAAAACGAGGTTGTAACAATAAAAGATAAAGACGGAATAATTTTAATTGTTGAAAAAAAACAATAAAATTTTTAGTTTTTTTATTAAAGTTAACCCTGAACTGTATCTGGTATTTTTCAGATGGCGAGAAGTTTTTTTTCGTCAAATAAAAATAAGGAGAATTATACTATGGGAACCGGATTCGCAATTTTTGGAATGATTATTTTATTGCTGTTGATTATCACTTTATTTAAAACCGCAAGGGTCGTTCCTAATAAAGAAGCTTATATAGTAGAACGGCTTGGAAAATTCAACGCCACTCTTGAAGCGGGATTTCATATACTATTTCCATGGATTGACGCTATAGCTTATAAACACACATTAAAGGAACAAGCGGTAGACGTGCCTTCGCAGGCTTGTATAACTAAAGATAATATTCAAGTCGAGGTCGACGGAATTCTTTATATTAAAGTTATGGATCCTGTTAAAGCAAGCTACGGTATTGACAATTACCTTTTTGCCACTATTCAACTCGCTCAAACGACAATGCGTTCTGAAATGGGAAAAATGGATTTGGACAGGACTTTTGAAGAACGCGAAGCCATCAATATGGGGATTTTAAAGGTTTTAGACGAAGCCACAATACCGTGGGGCGTTAAGGTAACCCGTTATGAAATTAAAAATATCAATCCCCCGAAAAGCATTAAAGACGCGATGGAAAAACAAATGCGGGCAGAACGCGAAAAAAGAGCTTTGATTGCGGAATCAGAAGGCGACAGACAGGCAAAAATAAATAGAGCCGAAGGAGATAAACAGGAAGCTATTCAAAGATCCGAAGGCGAAAAAATGAGAAAAATTAACGAAGCTGAAGGACGCGCCTCTGAAATACTAAAAGTCGCCGAAGCCACGGCGCTCGGCATTAAAATGATTGCCGAATCTATTAACTCAGAAAAAGGCGCCGACGCGGTGAGTTTGAGAATCGCCGAACAATATATTGCCGAATTCGGCAAACTCGCAAAAACAAACAACACTATGATTATACCCTCTAATTTAAACGATATAGGCGGAACTATCGCGGCTCTGACAAAAATAATCTCCGCCGAATCGGGATTTTTAAAAAACGGCGCCTCTACTCCGCCGCCTTTGAAAAAATAACAAATTCAATTCGTTTTATTTGGGATAATATATATATTATATAGCGTCTCTGAAAAGTTGATAAAAATATTTATTTAGTGATGTTAATTTATCTGGGTGCGCTTCCTAAAAGTTCCAATTTTTTACTGAACAATTATAAAGGGGCATCTAATCGTTGCTTGTTTAAAAATGCAAATATAGGATTATGACTGTTGCGCCCGGG
>DAINAU010000068.1:0-21918 GCA_036733285.1 bacterium | reverse complement strand
AGTTACTACCTGTCATCCTGATTATTATAAATGGACTCAATGGATTTTTTTGAAATTGTATGAGAAAGGTCTTGCTTATAAAAAAGAAGCTCCGGTAAACTGGTGTCCGTCGTGTAATACAACTCTCGCTAACGAAGAAGTAGTTGACGGCGGATGCGAAAGATGCGGAACCGAAGTTCAAAAAAAAGATTTGAAACAGTGGTTTTTTAGAATAACGGAATACGCTCAAAAACTTCTTGACGATCTTGATTTATTGAAAGACTGGCCTGAGAAAGTCGTAACAATGCAAAGAAACTGGATTGGCAGATCGGAAGGAGCTATAGTTAATTTCAAATTAAGCGATACGAATGAGCCGCTTCCATGTTATACTACGCGGCCGGATACTTTGTATGGAGTTACGTTTATGTCGATAGCTCCGGAGCATCCGGTTATTTCAAAATTAATCATCAATAACGAAAGAAAAAATGAAATTTTAAAATTTGTCGAAGAAACCAAAAAACAAAGTTTTATAGACCGGACGTCTGATACTACTGAAAAAAAAGGAGTTTTTACGGGAAAATACGTAATTAATCCTGTTAATAACGAAAAGGTTCCTTTATGGATAGCAAACTACGCGTTAATGGATTATGGAACGGGAGCGGTTATGGCGGTTCCAGCGCATGACCAACGCGATTTTGAATTTGCGAAAAAATATGGATTACTCATTAAAGTAGTTATCCAGCCGGAATCCAAAAATCTTGCGGCGGAAAAAATGACGGAAGCTTTTGTAGAAGAAGGAACGCTTGTTAATTCAAAGGAATTCGACGGATTGAACAATATTGCCGCTATAAAAAAAATCACGAAGTATCTTTCGGATTCAGGACTTGGAGAATTTAAAATCAATTATAGAATTCGCGATTGGCTTATTTCAAGACAACGTTATTGGGGCGCTCCAATACCTGTAGTTTTTTGCGAGAAATGCGGAGAAGTCGCAGTTCCAGAATCCGAATTGCCTGTCGAATTGCCGTCTGTGGAAAAAGTCGATTTTAAACCGAAAGGTAAAAGCCCGCTTGCGTTTGTCGATGATTTTGTAAATACAAAATGTCCGAAATGCGGAGGTCCGGCAAAACGCGAAACCGATACGATAGCCCAGTGGTTATGCAGTTGCTGGTATTTTTTAAGATTCATCTCTCCAAAAGAAAACGACGCTCCTTTTGTAAAAAAAGACATTGATAAATGGATGCCTGTTGATCAGTATATCGGAGGAGTCGAACATGCGGTTTTACATTTGTTGTATTCAAGATTTATTGTGAAAGTTCTTTATGATGCGGGATATGTAGGAATCAAAGAACCATTTAAAGCGCTGTTCACTCAAGGGATGATATGCAAAGTCAGCGACATATCAGGACAGCTTGAAAAAATGAGCAAATCAAAAGGGAACGTGGTTTCTCCCGATGTTTTAATAGAAAAATACGGAGCCGACACTCAAAGATTATATACTTTATTTATCGGTCCGCCTGAAAGAGACGCCGAATGGATTGACACAAGCGTTATAGGTTCGCATAAATTTTTACGGAGATTATGGTCTGTAATTACAGAAGGAGCGGATTTGCTGAAAAAATCAAAACCATATTCGGGCGACGGCTCAGATTTGGATAAAGATAATAAACGGTTATTATGCAAGATACATCAGACAATAAAAAAAGCCCGCGAAGATATAGATAAATCATTTCATTTCAACACTTCTGTCGCGGCTATTATGGAGCTTACCAATGAATTGAAAACAGTCGAATCGTTAAAAGCCGAAGTATTCAAATTGTTTTCAGATTCTATTTTAAAACTCGCGGCTCCGTTTGTTCCTCATATAACCGAAGAATTGTGGGAAATAACAGGAAATCAAGAATCGATTTTTAAACAGAGTTTTCCGGCGTTTGATAAAAGGTTTATAATATTCGACGAGCTGACCGTAGTAGTTCAGATTAATGGAAAAGTGAGAAGCAAACTTGTAGTCAGAGCCGATATTGAAGAAAATGAAATGAGGGAAATTGCGTTGAACGACGAAAAAACTCAACAATGGCTTGCAGGCAAGGAAATAATAAAATCTGTTTATATACCGAAAAAAATATTGAGTTTTGTCGTAAAATGATTTTAGCGGAAAACCTATTTGCGAATTTTCGCAAATTCGCAAATAGGTTTTTATAAATGTTTTTTTAAAACATTTATTGATTTTTTTTATTTAATTCTTAAAATAAATAAATCTTAATTTGCCGAAGTGGTGAAATTGGCAGACACGTACGGTTCAGGTCCGTATGGGAGCAATCCCTTGTGGGTTCGAATCCCATCTTCGGCATTTCATAATTATATTATATATATTATATTTTACAATGAAGTAAATGTGTATTCGAAAATTTTATGGAACCGGTTTCAACCGACATATTAAGAATAATCGACGCAAATTATAACAGAATTAACGAGGGGTTGAGGGTTATTGAAGAATACTACAGGTTTATATCGCCAAACTCCGAACTTCAAAAACAATTAAAAGAAATAAGACATAATCTTTTTTCAGAAATCCACCTGAAAATAAATTATACGCGGCTTCTTGAAAACAGGGATTCGGCAAATGATTTGGGTGCCGAATACTCCACGCAACGAGAAGTGGAAAAAAATGATTTAAAAGAAATACTTATATCAAATTTCAAACGGGTTCAAGAATCGTTTAGAGTTTTGGAAGAGTATTCAAAACTTGTATTTCCCGAATCAAGTCCGTTTTTTAAAAAATTCAGATTTCAAATATATGAATTGGAAAAAAAACAAATTTTAGAAATGAAGGTTTGACAAAACGATGAATAATTTTTCTGAAAACGAATTAAAATCACGAATTTCAAAACTTCAAAAGTTTCTTAAAGACAAAAATTTAAAAGCCGCGGCGTTGACTCAAAATTCGGATATATATTATTATACCGGCTCCTGCGAGCCGCTTTATCTTGTGATACAATCCGATAATCCCGCTTTTATGGTTTCAAGAAAAGCCGCTTCAAGAATTCGGTCTGAAGTTAAACACATAAAATTATTTGAATTTTATAATTCCTCTGATTTAACGGATATATTTAAAAATCAGGGTTTGTCAAATTTGAATTCAATCGGATTTACTTTGGATAGCGTATCTTATTCGACAGTTGAAAGATTAAAAAAAATCATTAACTTTTCAGAATTAATCGATATTTCATTCGACGTCAGAATGCTTAGAATATGCAAGTCCGAAGCCGAATTGAACATCCAGATTCAAGCCGGAAAAATAGCGTCTTATCTGCCAGAACTCGTCCGCAAGGTTTATAAATCAGGAATGACAGAACTCGAATTGAGCGCAGAAATAGAAAATTATTTTCGGCTTAACGGAGGCAATTTGTTTATAAGATGCAGGAAAGAAGGCGTCGAGTGCATAGGCGTTTGCTCTTCCGGAACCAATTCGCTCGCCGGAACTAAATTCGACGGAATATGTTCCGGATTAGGAGTTTCTCCGGCTTCTCCATACGGAGCGAACCGTGATGTTATAAAAAAAAATACGCCCGTAATAATTGATTTCGGATTCAGTTTAAACGGATATATTGTGGATATTACGAGAATGTTCAGTTGCGGGGCCGTTTCTGAAACTGTTATGAACGCTTATAATTCTATGGTTGAAATTGAAAAAGCATTGTTGAATTTATTAAAACCCGGGATAAAATGGTCGGACGTATATGATTTGTCTTTAGAGATGGCGGTCAAAGCAGGTTATCAGAAAGAATTTATGGGATGCGGTTTTGAAAAAGTAAGATTTGTCGGTCACGGAATAGGTCTTGAATTGGACGAACCTCCTTTTCTGGCTCCAAAACAAAATTTTTTACTTGAAGAAAATATGGTGGTAGCGGTCGAACCTAAAGTGGCGCTTGAAAATATCGGCGTTGTGGGAATAGAAAATTCTTATATCATCAGAAAAGAAAATTGCGAAATCATAACCGATTGTTCCAATGAATTTATTGTCGTCTAAAAAACAATGATTTCAAAAAACAATCGTTTTTTTCTATCAAATAATCTTTATTGAATTTTTCAATGAATTCGTTATATCCTGATTCGGATAATTGATTCCGTAAATCGGCGTTGTCAATAAGCAGTTTGATTTTATCAGATAAATCTTTTTTATCGCGTCTTTGAAAAATCAAACCTGACTTGTTATTTTTTACCGTCGTTTTTATTTGTTCAATGTCGCTTGCTATAACAGGCAATTTATACGACCATGCTTCAGGTATAACTATTCCGAACGATTCGTATAAAGACGGAAAAACAAATATGTCGGCGGCCTGAAAAATCAAATTTTTAGTTTCCTCGTCGGCATTGATAAAAAAAAATATTCTATTAGATATTTCTTCTGTTAAAGCCGCTGATATTTTTTGCAGGCGCGGATAATAATTCGCGTATCCGCTTCCGGCGATAACAAGACAAATATTCTTATTGTTTCCCGCGACGTCCGCAAAAGAATTTATAAGAATTTCAATATTTTTATTTTTCAACAATTGACCGAAATATAAAATCACAGTTTTATCAGGCAGTCCCAATTTGTTCCGGCAAACTTTTTTTTCCAATAGATTTGTTTTTATTTCAACGACCGGAGGCGGGATCACGGCTAATTTCTTCGGGCTGACTCCGTTTTTAATAAAATAATCGTATTCAATTTTTGTGTTGCATATATAACCGCTGCAGTTTTTTACAATATATTTGTTCGTTTCGTTATCAAACAATTTGTCGTCTATATGGAAATTGCCATGAATAACGTATTTTGTTTTTTTTAGTTTTGAAATCAATAGCGAACATAATATATGCAAAAATGGAAAAGAAGAAGCGTATATTAAATCGCATTTTTTTTGAAATAATGAAAAATACATATTTAACGAACGAGGACCGAACTTGAGCATTCCGGCAATTTCCGCTAATCCGCCAGCGGCTGCTTCATTGCAGAATTCGGATAATCTCTCGAAAAAAACGGGGTATTTTCCAGTAATATCATAACGTCTAACTTTAATTCCGTTAATAATCTCTTCGCCTTCTTTCATTCTTGGAAGCAAGGTATTATTAAATGCGTCGCAGGAAAAAACGTTTGTTGTGAAAACTTCGCAAGTATGACGAAAATTTTTTTTTAATCCTTCCGCTAAATTTTTTATTAATAATTCGCTGCCGCCGAAAGCGGGATAATATCCCTGAACAATAAAATTAATTTTCATTTACTGAATTAAAATTATTCTTGATTCATTTTTTTTATATTTTCGAGATCGGAGTCAAGGCAGGAAATTTTTGTCAAAAGAAAATCCACTTGTTTTTTATAGCCGTCTACGCTTTTTTTTACCACTTCGTTTTCAGGCATTTTTGATAATTTTTCTATTGAAATGTTATAAGTGGAAATTCTGTTTTTGTATGCTTCTATCTGCATTTCCACGGCTTTAACGGTTTCGTCGGAGAGTTTCATTGTTATTTGCCTCCGGCTGATAAAGCGTCTTTAACCATATTCAGCATTTCTTCGATTGAAAATGGTTTTTTCAAAATTCTTATATTCAGATTTTGTTCGTTGTTTTTTAAAACCTGAACTTGTTCAATGTCCGGATAGCCGGTAGTCAGTATGACGGGAATTTTATTATTTTCATTAAGAAAATTCAACACAAGTTCCAATCCGTCGATCTGCGGCATCAAATAATCTATTATTAATAAATCAAATTTATTTTCTTTAAAAATATTTAGAAGTTCGAGCATAGGCGGAAACGATACTGAAGCGGCGCCTGTTTCGCGCTCGATAACGCTTGTTACAAGTTTTCTCAAATTATAGTCGTCGTCTATAACCGCAACTTTTTTCAATTGTTTCTCCTTTTTTAACAACGAATTGTCTTCAGAATATTCCTACGAAATATATTTCTAATTTTAAATCAAAAAAATTACAAACAAATATTATACCATAAATTCAAAAAATTGTATATTACATTTTTTCCGGCGACGATATATTCAAAACTGTCAACCCGTCTTTAATGACCTTGCTTACGCATGATATTAAGGCGAGTCGTTCGAATCCGGTTATTTCGTCGTCGCAGTTTATCACCTGTAATTTATTATAAAACGAGTGGAAATCGCCCGATAATTTTCTTAAATAATTTGTAATTCTATGCGGTTGCAAACTTACTGCTGCAAGTTTAATTTCTTCAGGATATTCTATCAGTGTTTTTATCAATTCTTTTTCTTCCGGTTCATTGGCTATTATGTTTAACCCTTTGTTTTTAACCATTTCCGCAAATTTCAAAAATTTTTCAAACTCCGCTTTTTTTTCTGATTCTAATTTTTTGAATATGCTGCATATTCTGGCTCTGGCGTATTGAATATAATAAACCGGATTTTCGTTTGACTGAGTTTTAGCGAGCTGAATGTCAAAATCAAGATGACTGTCGCTGTTCCTCATTAAAAAGAAAAACTTGGAAACATCGTCGGGGATTTCATTCATAAGTTCGTTTAAAGTTATTATTTGCCCTTTCCGTTTTGACATTTTAAGATGTTCGCCGTTGTCGATAAAATTTACCTGCTGAATAATCATTACTTTAAAATTATCAGAACTTAAACCAAGCGATTTCAATGCTATTTCCGTTCGTCTAATATGACCGTGATGATCCGGTCCCCATAAATCTAGCAAATAATCGAATCCCCTGTCATATTTGTCTTTATGATAAGTTATATCGGTAAGAAAATAAGTCGGTATTCCGGAATTTTTTTTCAGGGCTCTGTCTTTTTCATCGCCGTTTTGTTTTGTTTTTAGCCAGACCGCGCCGTCTTCCTCGAAAGATAATCCTTGTTTGGTTATCATATCGAGCGTTTTGTCAACTTTTCCGGTTAAATGGAGTTCGTCATATTCGCTATACCATTTATCAAAAGTTACGTTATATTTTTCCAATGTTTGTTTTTGCCAGTTTACTACTATATTCTTAGCTTTATCTTTGAATATTTTCAATTGGTCGGATTCGGATAAGTTTAAATATTTATCGCCGTCGATTTCCTTAATAGTCTCGGCGATATCAATAACATAATCGCCTTTATAATGATTCTCAGGAAATTTTATATTATGTCCAAATAATTCGAGGTATCTCAATCTAACCGAATTCCCGAATATTTCAATCTGGTTTCCGGCGTCGTTTATATAAAATTCTTTGTAAGTCGAGTATCCGATTTTTGATAAAAGATTCGCTATAGCGGTTCCTGTAGAAGCGGCTCTCGCATTTACCACGTTTAACGGACCGGTCGGATTAGCGCTTACAAATTCTATATTATATTTTTTGTTTTTGCCAATATCGATTTTCAGATATTCTTCAAAATTCGAAAACATCAAAATTAACTGGTTTCTCAAAAAAATCCGGTTTAACCTGAAATTTATAAAACCGGGATTAGTTACGTTTACGGATTCGGCAAAATCGTAAGAACTTATTTTTTCAGCTAACCGGCTTGCGACGTCGACCGGTTTGCTTTTTAGTCTGCCCGCCAAAACCATAGCAATATTTGAAGAATAATCTCCCGCGCTTGCGAGCTTGGAATTTTCAACTTTAACTTCCGCTTCAATTCCAAAAACTTCTTTTACAGATTCGGAAATTTTTTTTTCTATTATTTCTTTTACTAACAACCTAACAATCCGCCTTACTTAAAATATCTAATCGTTTTTGCAGTAACGCAAAATATTAAAATAAAGATAAAATTATATATGATAACAATTTTTAGTCAAGAATATTCGATATTTCAGATTGATTATATTTTCCTTCTCGTAAAATCTTATAGCCGTCCGTTTCATCGAATTCGACCATTGTATTGAGTTTATTTATATTTTCGGTATGTTTAATAATAATATTTATTGTATTTTGGAATTTTTTACAAGCGGTTTCGTAATCGTGAATTTCGGGTTCGCCGGATAAATTAGCGGAAGTCGAAGCGAGCGGAACAATAATATTTTCGGCTAAAAAAACATTTACAGCGGAAGAACAAACAAGCCCCACAGTTTTTTTTCCGGAAGTTATAAAATCTTTCACGCAATTTTTTTTGGGCGCTATGATTCCTATGAAATCAGGCCATAAATTATAAAGTATTTTTTTCGCTTTACGCGGAATATACGCAAATGTTTCGGCGGTTTTAGGGCTTACTATCAATGAAAGCGGTTTGCCGTAATCTCTGTTTTTCAGTTGATATAATTTTTCAACCGCTTTTTTATCCAGCGCGGAACATGCCAGGCCGTAGACCCCGCCGGAAGGCCATAAAATTATTCCGCCCGAAAGAATGGTTTCATTTAAAATATCAATATATTCCGGACATAATTTGGAAATTGTTATCATTGCCGGAACTCCGCCGGAATACAAACTCCGGCTTCTTCGAAAACGCGTCTGTAATAATCTTTCACTGCGAGATGAAGCGCGGATGCGGCGTAATTGGAACAGTGAATTTTTTCATCCGGCAATCCGCCTGCTTCCTCGACTGCATTTTGATCGGTAATCTGAAGAGCTTCGCCTAATGTTTTATTTTTGGCGATTTCAGATACTATTGAACATAAGCCGATAGCGGCGCCGCATCCGAAAACGCGGAATTTTACTTCTGTAATCCTGTTATCTTTAACTTTAATATAAAATTCAAAATAATCGCCGCATTCTTTACTACCGATTTTTCCGACTCCGTCGGCGTTTTCAATAATGCCGACGTTTCGCGGTTTTAAAAAATGTTCGGTTAATTTTTTGCTGTAATCAATCATTTTACTTAAAATAATTGCGCGCGCATTTCGCGCAATCAAGTCTTATTTTACTTGAAATAATTGCGAACACATTTCGCGCAATTTGTATTTCTGAATTTTCCCGCTTGCAGTCTGAGGAAACGCTTCTATAAAAGCGATATAATGCGGAACTTTGAATCTTGAAATTTTATCTTTGCAATAATCTTTGACGTCGGATTCCGTAATATCGGCGTTTTCTTTTTTTATGATGAACGCCGCAACTTCTTCCCCGTATTTTTTACTTGGCGCGGCTACAACCTGAACGTCTTTAACCCCGTCCATTTTATAAATTAAATCCTCGATTTCTTTTGGCGAAATATTTTCTCCTCCGCGGATAATAATATCTTTATGGCGTCCTGTAATTTTAAAGTATCCGTTAGAATCTCTTACGGCAAGGTCGCCCGTTCTGAGCCAGCCGTCTTTTAAAAACGCTTTTGCGGTTTCTTCTGGTTTGTTATAATATCCTTTCATAACGTTATAACCGCGGCAGCAGAGTTCGCCTTCCTGATTATCGCCTAATTCTTCAAGCGTCTCGGGATTAATAATTTTTACTTCAACGCCGGGAAGTTTTTTGCCTACGGTTGAAGCTCTGATTTCGGCGCTGTCGAAGACCGAGGACTGAGTGATTCCGGGAGAAGCTTCGGTTAATCCATAGACAATAGTCAATTCTGAACAATTCATTTTAGTTATAACGTCTTTCATAACCGATACGGGACATACCGAACCGGCCATTATGCCGGTTCTCAAACTTTTCAAATCGAACATATCGAACATCGGGAGATTGAGTTCGCTTATAAACATTGTCGGAACCCCGTAAATGGCGGTGCAACGTTCTTTTTGAACCGTTGCGAGAGCCATTAATGGATTGAACGTTTCGAGAGGAATAATTGTTGAAGCGTGCGTTGTTACCGCCATTACTCCAAGCACGCAGCCGAAGCAATGAAACAACGGAACCGGAAGGCATAACCGGTCTTTATGAGTATATTTCATATTTTCTCCGAGCCAGTAACCGTTGTTTAAAATATTAATATGAGTAAGCATTACGCCTTTGGGAAAGCCGGTGGTTCCCGAAGTGTATTGCATATTAACGACGTCGTCGGGATTAAGAGATTTTTGTCTTTGTTCGAATTCTTCGTCTGAAACTATTGATTCTCCGAGAGCGGTTATCTCGTTAAGATTATACATTCCTCTGTGTTTTTCCTGACCTATGAAAACGACTTTTTGAAGAAAGGGAAAATTTTTGGATTTCAGATAACCGCGCGGCTGACTTTTAAGTTCCGGAACAAGGCCGTAGACGATTTCAAGAAAGTCGTTTTGTTTAAGACCGTCGGTCAGCGCTAAAACAGTGGAATCCGATTGTTTTAAAACATATTCGAGTTCGCGGGATTTATATCCCGTGTTAATGGTGAGCATAACGGCGCCGATTTTTGCTATTGCAAACATAAAGATTATCCAGTGAGGAACGTTCTGCGCCCAAACCGCGACGTGATTTCCTTTTTTTACGCCGACGGCAATTAATCCTTTTGCAAGTTTATCCGCTTCATTTTTGAACTGGCGGTAAGTCAGCCTGAAATTTCTATCGGCAAAAACTATTGCTTCGGTATCAGGATATTCTTTCGCCTGTTTATCGAGAAGCTGTCCTAAAGTCATATTGATAATTTTAAAATCGCTCATAGTAATTTTATCCCCGAATAAATTTAAAAAGTTAAAAAAATCAACCCGAATAAAAACTCAAGGCATATAAATAACTGCGAGTATGTCGGCTTCTTCGTTGTTAAGAGAATGAACGTTGTGCATTACCGCGGAATCGTAATAAATGCTGTCGCCTTTATTTATTTCATAATAATCTTTTCCGTATTTAACTCCTATTTTTCCTTTCAGGACATAAATAAATTCCTCGCCTTCGTGGGACGACATATTATCTTTTTCATTTATTGAATCTTTTTTCAGAGTAACCAGAAACGGTTCCATATTTCTGTCTTTTTTATTATGCCCGAGAGAATTAAAAATAAGAGAACCTGCGCAGGTTTTTTCCGAAGTCAAATATCTTACGGATTCAACCGCGTTGTCGGCGCGGGTTAGCACGCAGGAACATTCGTTGTTATCGTCTAAAAAAGTCCCGAGCCTTGTTCCGAGAGAACGCGCTATTTTTATTAAGTATGAGAGCATAGGAATAATTTTGTTTTCTTCAATTTTATTTATTAAATCTTTGGAAAGGCCCGTTATTTCGGCTACCTGTTCAACTGTAATATCTTTTGAGACCCTGTAAAGTTTAATTTTTTCTCCGATAGGCTGATTCATATAAACACCCCAATGATAAAAAAAAATAATGTAAAATTTTAAAAATTTGTTGCTATTCAGGCATATTCAAAAAACCGCTAAAACGGTTAGTAAATAACGATTTATTTTTATAAACCCCTCGATTAATTGCGGGGTTCATAAAAAAAGTATCGCAAGAATTAAAACCGTTTTAACGGTTAAGAAAATCAGCGGAACCGCAACGAAAAAATTACTGTTTGCCGCCTGAAAATTTCAAATCGATTCCGTCTTGAATTTCCTTAATCTGACAATCTGATATTTTTCCAAATCGCGATTGAATTTTTATATAATCCGCGACAGGTTTTCTTGCGACTTTGTTTTCATATATATTTTTTGTGACGCCGGTATAATTTTTTTTACCGTATTCAATCTCGAACAAATCGAACAATCCTGATTCCACGGCGAGTTTTCCGAGTTTGACTGTTAAGTTTTGAGGGAATCCCCAACCCGGAGGACAGGGAGTAAATATGTGAATATATTTTGTTCCGCGGATGGATTTGGCTTTAAGAAATTTATTATATAAATCCGCCGGATAAGCCGGAGAGCAGGAAGCGATATAAGGAAGATTGTGAGCTTCCATAATTTTCAACATATCTTTTTTATTCTGTTTTTTTCCGGAAAATGGAGTGGTTGTCGTTAGAGCTCCGGCAGGAGTGGCGCCGGATCTTTGAGTTCCGGTATTCATATACGCTTCGTTGTCATAACAGACGTAAATAAAATTTTCTTCTCGTTCGGCGGCTCCGCTTAACGCCTGAATGCCAATATCCGCTGTGCCGCCGTCTCCAGCCCAGCCGACAATAGCGTAGTCCTCGGATTTGCCAAGCGCTTTTAAAGCCGCAGATAAACCGGAAGCCGACGCAGCAGTCGTCTCGAACGCGGTGTTCAAAATCGGAACCGCCGATGAAGCTACGGGATACATTCCTTGGAGAACGGTTGAACAGCTTGCGGGGATAGTCAAAATAGTATTTTCTCCTAAAGCTTTTAAAGCCGTTCTGAAAGCGAGAGCGAGTCCGCATCCGGAACAAGCCCGGGTCCCGGGCAAAAGCAATTCCTTATCTGGCAATTGAGTAATTTGAGTAATTTGATTAATCATAATTTATACCGAATACCGCATTAAATTTTACAATTCAGCCAATACGGCCGTTTTGGGTTTATTTTTTTTTCAATCACTTTTTCAACTGTTTCCGCAGTTTCTTTATATGAAACGTTTCTGCCGCCGAGTCCGCAAATAACCGATTGTATAAGCGGTTTGTTTAAATCGTCAGAATGAGAAAAAAACGCGGCTTTCAAATCGCCGGCTACGGCTCCGTCGAATCCGTAGCTTATATCTTTTTCAAAAACAGTCGCGGTTTTCGCTTTCTGTAGAGCTTTGACTAATTGTTCCGCCGGAAAAGGCCTGTAAGATTTTATATTAATCAGACCGGCTTTAATCGATTTTTCTCTCAACAAATTTACGGATTCTTTACATTCGCTTCCAAGACTTCCGAGAGTTACTATAAAATGTTCGGCGTCTTCGGCGCGGTAAGTTTTAAATAATCCGTTGTTATAGGTTCTGCCGAAAATACCGTTGAATTCAGAATTGGTTTTTTCAATAATTTTTAAGGAATCAATCAAATCGTTTGCGAGATGATTTCTAAATTCCATATAACCGTTGCGCAGAACGTTGTTTTTATCGAGTCTTTTATCTGCGAGAACAACCGGATTCACGTTTTTCGGAGATTTGGAATCAAGATTTATTATTGGTTTATACGAAGGAAGAAACGAACTGAAATTTTCAGGCAATTCGATATTGACCGGCATACAACTGTGAGATAAAATGAAACCGTCGTAACAAACCATTACCGGAATATAAACCTGTTCGGCGATTTTATACGCTTGAATTAAAGTGTCGAAGATTTCCTGATTGTCTTCGGCGTATAACTGAATCCAGCCGGTGTCGCGCTGGGATATCGAATCCTGCTGATCGTTAAGTATTGTCCAAGGAGCGGAAACGCCTCTATTAACGCAGCACATTACTATCGGAAGCCGCGAGCCTGCCGCCCAATGCAATTGTTCGTGCATAAGCATTAATCCGTTCGCGGAAGTCGCCGTAAAAACTCTCGCGCCCGCGGCCGAAGCGGAAATACAAACTGTAATCGCGCTGTGCTCGCTCTCAACCGGAACGAATTCGGATTTGAGTTCGCCTTTATAAATCATTTCCGAAAGAGTTTCAACAACCGGAGATTGGGGCGTAATTGGATATGCGGAAACAACCTGAACTCCGCAGGATTTAACTGCGTGAGCAGCCGCGTAATTTCCGGTTAATAATAATTCTGAATTCATTTTCATACATTCGGACGACGCAAAAACGTATCGCGTTGTCCGCTCCGTTAATTTATTTTTTCATAACAATAGCGTTGTTGGGACATTCTTCGGCGCATATTCCGCAACCTTTGCAATAATCGAAATCAATAACCGGAGGCGTTCCTTTTTTTATTACGCCTTCAGGACAATAGCCCCAGCACAACTGGCAAATAAGTTTGTTCTTTTTAAAAGCGATACATTTGTCGGGAATTATTTCGGGCGTTTCGGAACGCCAGTCGGAAGTTAAACCCGCTTCGCCAATAGACGGAGAACTTGCCGCGAAGATTTCGCGCGGGAGGGGAGATTGGTATTTCCGGTTGAGCGGCGAAGAATTTGCCGCGAAGATTTCTCTAACCGTATCAGTCAAAATTTATCACTTCCGTTTTGTTATACGCTTCTTCCGCGGCTTGGAAATTTAAAGACGCGGGTTTTTGCGAAAATTTTTCAAACAATGTTTTTTTCAATGAATCAAGCGTATATAATTTTTCGGACGAACCTTTAATTACCGCGCCAAGTATCGGCGTATTGACTATAATGTTTCCAGAAACCGCAAGTTCCAAAGACTTCGCTATTCCGTAAGCGTCTGAATACGCGATGCTTTTAAATTTTAAATTTTTCGATAAATAATCAAGGGCGTTTTTTTTATCGGTGTTGATAATAAGAATCGTTTTGTTGTTTTTTATAATTTTAGGATTGATTTTTTCAATGAGAGTATCGTCGAGTATTACAAGATAATCGCATTGTTCTATATTGGAATAAATATTAATCTTGTATTCTGATAATTTGAGATATGATTCCACCGGAGCTCCGCGCCTTTCAGCGCCGAACATAGGAGTGGCGTTTATTCCTGAATATCCCGATTTATAAGCGGCGGCTCCGGCCAATTGCGAAGCTGTGACGACTCCTTGACCTCCCCTGCCGAACCAGATTATTTCTATGACGTTTTGTTTCAGATTCATAAACTAAAAATAAAAAAAACGCTATTTTTGATTTTTATAATACTTTCCAATTAAAAAACTGTCAAGAAGAATAATTTGAAATTGTAAAAATATATTGACGAATATTGTTAAAAATAACAAATGTTTTGTTCGTTATATTGAAAGATTTACTCGTTAAAAATTGGCGAATTAAAAATTTACAAGGATATAATCGTTAAAGCGTTTAAATGACATAGTATAAAAACGATAAACTAAATAAATAATTACGCTTATTAAAAAAGTATTCTTTCAAGGAATGGAATTTAAATTGCTTAATTTAAATTATTTTTTATTGATTTTTTTTTAAATTGATTTAAAATAATTTTAAATAAAATTTTTGCTTTTTATGTAAAAATTAAAAAACGAGTTGATAATGAAAATAAAACACAAATATTTCATATCTTTATTTTTTCTTTTTTTATTATTTTTTAACATTAACGTATTAAACGCTGTTTCTTTGAGAATCGTCAATCCTGTAAATCCGCATAGCATAACATATCCAGACACATTGATTAACACAGGCGACAGCGCATATCTGCAAATCTGGCTTGAGACTTCTGATTCATATATTAATACAATTCAATTTAGAATGACATACGACGGGACAAAAATCAGACTTGTGGATTTGTCTCCGGTTGATACCGGAATTAATTTACAATTGCTTAGCCCAGATACAATAGGCGGACCCGGCGGCGATTCGGTTTTAGTCAACGAAGGTTCGTATAAGCAGGTATCTAATGACACGATTTTTTTTGCCGCATGGACAGTAGCCGATTCCATAGGAGTTTTTAGAGATACGGATGTTGCGATTGCGGCGGTATTGTTTGAAGCCAAAACCAATATAGCAGATACTGTTTTTATTGAGTTTGCGGATATTGGGCTGGATACGGGAACTTTTGCCGCATATCCTGATACGCCTTATTATAATGTTTTAACGGCTGCAACCGATAGCGGAGTAATAGCGATTCAGCCGGTAACAGGCAAATGCGACGCGGTATTTGTTTATAACCAGAAATTTAACGATAATATTTATCAAAACGAAAAACAAACTCCGTTGGGAATGTTTCATCTTGACACTAATGCTGTCGTTAATTTGGAATATATTTCGATAAGCAATGCCGGGACGCTTGATTCTTCATATATTTCTAATATGAAATTATGGATTGACGCGAACAGTAATTATGTTTTTGATAAATTTGACTCATATGTGTCAAATTTAACTTGGACGGGGAGTGCGAATGCGTGGACTGCGACTTTATCATACGCAATAGCGGCGAATACCCAGTATTTTTATATAACAGGAGACGTTGCGGAAGGAGCTTCGTTTGGAAGCGTATTTCAGCCGCAAATACTATCGGGCGGAATTAAATATTCCGGATTAAGCGCAGGACCAGTTTCAACTAAAACCGACACGCAGACATTTGCAGTGTCCGCTCCAAAAGCCGCCGCTTTTGTTTTCTATTTTTCCGGACAGAATTCAAATGCAATAACAAATGAAATATCATCGAGATTATCAGCTTCGACTGTTTCATCCGACAGCGTAAATATAATTACATTCATAGATAACGGGACAGTAAGAATGTTTGATTATTCGGGAGCTGATTCAGAAAAATTATTGATTGAAATCGATAGCGCAGCCGAATGGGTTAGCGGAAATCTTGAGCTGGGAGACAGCCGCGTTTTAGAAAAGGTATTAAATTATGTTTTGAATTATTACAAATCGGACAAAAACATATTATTTATAAGAGATAATGCGATTACGGATTTTGAAAAATTGACAAACGACGGGTCAAATAATATATCGATTCAAAATTTAGCCGCTGTTTTAGAATCTGTAAAAACATATACGGGAGATACTTTTGCTATTATAGGATTGGATTTGCCGAACCAATTATTAATTGAAAAAGCATACAGTTTATTGAATTATACTGATTTTTATATTGCAAATTTTGACACTGTTTTATCAACAAATATAAATTATGGCTGGCAATACGACAGCGTAGTTTCATCAATAATGAATCATTCCGAATATTCGGCGGCTTCATTAAGTTCTGAAATATTGAATGGATTTACAGCTTATTATCCTAATAATTATTTAGCCGCGGCAATAGATATGAGTAGATTGCCGGCTTTGAATACGGCTATAAACAGTTTTGGAACGGCAATGTCAGGAACTTCCGGCGACAGCGAATGGGCGAATATATACAAAGCTGTATTGACGGCTAATTATCCGAAAAATTACAGGGCTGCGGATTTAGACAATTTAATGGATAGAATATATTACTTTGCCGAGAATGCAAACATAAAAAATTCGGCTAATCTTGTTCAATCCGCGCTATATAATGCTGTAATAGATACGGAATCGGCTTTGAATTATCCCCATTTGGTAAAAGCCCGCCAAGGATTGGGAATATATGTTCCTCCATTTGGAAAAGAGTATGAACCGGAATATTCATCGCGGTATCCGAACTGGAACGCGGCTTCGAACTGGGACGATTTTGTTCAGGCGTTATTTATGGCAAAAGACACGCAGCCGCCTACAATTAATTCTGTTTTATATCTTGACACGATTTCCGTTTCCGGAGATTATACGGTAAAGATTGACACAACGGCAACCGATGTTTCCGGAATAAAATATTTCAGATTGCAAGAAATGACCGGATTCGCAGAATTATTCAAATGGACGACATACGCGTCCGGCAGTATATCGGGATGGGCGAATGAGAGTTTTTTTTCGCATTATCCCGCTAACGACGCTTGTAAACTCGGATATTCGGGAACGCCCACTCCAAATAATTTAAATTCAATTTGCTTTCCATATGACGCATTCACGTTTTCAGACAGCGCTAATTTAAGCTTTTGGTTTTATTATCAAGGGAATGATACCGGTAATGATTTTGTTTATGCGGAAATTTCAGACGATAGTTTTGCCACGTATGATAGATTATTGACTGCAACAGGCGTAAGCGCAGGCGACGGCTGGAAATATTATAATTATGATATTTCCAATTATAAAAATAAAACTTTAAAATTCAGATTCAGATACACCACCGACGATAATGGAATCAACGCTTTTTCAGAGTCAAAACCGCGAATTGACGATATTTTTGTTTACAAATATTCGTCTTTAACTTCAATTGATACGATAAGTCCAAGTTTAGCCGATGCAAGCGGAACCATTGCCTTATCGTTCGCGGATAAACCTAATGGAATTTATTCATACAGAACCGGAGCAATTGACAATAACGGAAACAAATCTTATTTATCAATAGGAGACATAGATTATCCTTTTGACACCATACAGGTTATCACTCCGGAAATAATAGTTACTCGGAAAGAAGCGCCGACGGAAAATAAAATCGTAAAATACGGAGATACAAATGTAGCGGTTATTGCAATGGCGGTAAAAGTAAATATCGGGCAGGACACTTTCACAAGATTCACATTTAAAAACACCGGCGGATTTCCGGACACTGCAATAGCGAATGTAAAAATATATCTTGATTTAGATAATAATTCAATATGGTCTGCCGGAGATTCTGAAATTGGAGTTTTGGCTAAAACCGATACAAAAACATATTCGATATCTACTTTAGGATATCCGCTGACTACGGCAAACGTAAATTTTGTCATTACGGTAGATATTGACAGCAGAGCGGTTGTCGGCGATACGATATTAACATACATACCGGCTGAAGCCGCGGGCGGAATATATTCCGACAGCGGACCTTCGTCCGATACTTATAATAATTATCATTATACTTATTACGAGCCGTCGCCTGCGATTATAACGATGGGGGCGCCGCTTCCTGATTATTACGCCAGACGCGGGGAAGATACCATTACTGTTATTTCATTTAAAATAGAATATGATTCTACGCTTGCCGGAGACACATTAACTTTATTTTCAATAGAAAATGTGGGAGAACTTCTTGCCGGCGATACAGATATAAAGAATGTTAGATTATGGATTGACAGCAATCTTGATTCGCAATACAGTTCGGGTGACGGGTTAATCGGGCAAATGAACTGGAACGAATCTCAAGGCAGATGGCTGATTTCGCCGAATTACGGATTAGCTGCAAGCGGAAGCAATTTTGTTATAACAGCCGGAATAAGAGATTTCGCGTCTGTAGGCGATACTTTTTTAGCCGCTATACCGGCGAATGGAATTAATTGTTTGTATTCGTCTGCGGCTCCTGCGGCAGATACTTTTGGCTCCATTTTGGTTACGGTAGTCGAAGATAGCGTAATAGTCGCGGATAGAGGAATTCTTAATGTTTTAACCGCGTCGCGCGGAGAAACAAACGTAGAGATAATGGCATTAAATATAATTGGAGACACTTATACGAACGATACTTTAATTTATTTTGCTTTTGATTTTACAAGCTCTTCGGCGGATACGACAAAAATTTCAGCCATAAAACTCTGGCAAGACGTTGATAGCGATTCTAAAGTTTCCGGACCGGACGTTTATGTCGGCGAATTAATTTACAATGGAACTTTATTATATTGGGAAACCGGTCCTATTGAAAGCGTTTTGGGAATGTCTGGAGCAAATTATATTGTTTCAATAGATTTAGGATATAAATCTAACGCCGGCGATACATTTGCAGGGAATATATATGCAAAAACTATAAAAACACAATTATGCGATTTTGGCGGAATTGCTGATATTTCAAGCGTTTTTGAAATATCAGTAGTATCCGACACTGTTTTTATCGAGGAATTGGTTTCTTTATCGCCATTGAATGTAACGCTCGGAGATACGGGAATTACAGTATTGAGTTTCAGCGCGGCCGGAGATACGTCGTTCGGCGATACTTTGACGGGAATAAAATTTACAGCCGCAGGTTCTATGCCTGATACCATCGGTTTTTTAAAACTATACGAAGATGTAAATTCTAACGGTTCGTATGATTCATCGGATATATTAGTAGATACAATAACATTAACTTCGGTAAAAGAATGGTCTGACACTACGCTTCAGTATTATCTTGGCGTTGATGGTATTGCCGATTTCATAGCCGTTATAGATATTGATTCTCCGGCAATTTTAAGAGATACGATTCAGTTTACGATTGCGGCAAATTCGGTGAAAACTACTTTTGAAAACACGTCTCCGCTCGGCTTGACAAGTTTAGCGGTTTTAACATATTTTGAAGCTTATAATTCCGGCGATATTTTAATTAATGAATTAGTATGCCAGCCGCGTTCAGACTGGTCTACAGGAAATTTCGATACTGCCGGAATAGGAACAATAGACGATAACGATAAATTTATTGAAATGTTCAATAAATCAGGAGATACGATAAATCTAACGGATTGGCAAATAGTATATTTTAAACAAGGCAACACAATAGAAACCGTAACAATAACGGCTTCCGGAGCATCGTATATTTATTTCTCGGATTTATACGGGAATATGCGGACGGATACTAATATAACTCAGTGGGGCAATAATCAATTTGCGGTAATTTCCGGAGGTTTAGTAAATCTTTCAAACAGCGGAAATCTTTTTGTAAAAATACTTGATCCTTTAGGAAATATAATAGACGGCGCGGCTTTGGGAACGTATAACGACGGAAACTCCGGAGATAACGCTGTTTCAGGGAGTTCGACAAATAAATACGACGAATCTGTTTTTAGATATTATCATTTGAATACCACCGGAAGCGACAGCGATTTATATGTGAAATCAATCGGAACGCCTCGCAAAGAAAACGCGTATGTCAACATAATTTTTAACAGAGAAATTCCTGCGGGTATAGTTGTAGTTCCGGCTAATAATCAGCCGGTATTGACTTTTAATCTTAAAGGAAGTTATTTTGGCGACACTATAGATTATATTTCAATAAAAAATCTTGGAACAATGACCGATACGATAATTCAAAATTGCACGGCTTATTTATATCTTGATAATAACGGCGACAGTCTGATAGACGGCGGAGATACTGTTATCGGAGAATTAAAATTCGATTCGCCGGATTCAAAATGGTCGGGAGTTATAACCGATACCAATTCAATACCATTCGCTTCAAAAAATTATATTATAGCCATAAATATTTTGAAAGCCGATAATAACGATACTTTTCAGGCGTATATACCGCTTGAGGGAATGCATCTTGTTACAGCCGGAACCGGACCGTATGAGAATTTTACAAATTCGTATAATTATACTTTCACAAACGGTCAGCTTACAAGCATAGTTTTGGATTTGGACAGACAGATACTTGAAAAAAATACGGCTGATTCAAAACCTGTTTTAGCGTTTCAACTGTCGGCGTCTCCTTCGGATTCGTTGACAAGCATAACAATAAATAATGTTTATGGGACATCGGGAAACACGGAAGCTTTTGTTTTTGCGTTATACATAGACGAAGGAGAAACCGTTTATGGATATGATTCAAAAGATACTTTTCTCGGCGTTTTTTCATGGCTGGAAAACGACAAATATATTTTAAACAATTTTGGAAACGATACTGCCGTAATTGACGCGAGCGTAAATTTCATAGTTACGGCTTTAGCTTCAAACTCCGCGGAATTTGGAGACACGATAAAATTAACTCTTGATACAAATTCAATTTCCGGAATAACCAATCAGACGCCGTCGGCTGTTATAGTCGCTGAGACTTCGTCGATAGTTTTATCGGAAATATATTATATTTCTCAGAGATTCGACGCGACAACGCAATATTATAATTTACTTGAAAAAAATCAGACGCATGCGGTAAAGGGAACATTGACCTACGCTTTGACTCCGGCCGCGTTTGAACCGGAAGTTTCCGGATATTCATTGTTTATACAGGAAGATAGCGCAGGTTTGAGAATAGAAGCCGGAAGCGGCGTTGATTTCAGTTTATTGGGACTTGCTCTCGGAGATACGGTTGAAGTTTATGGAACAATACTTGAAACCTCGAGCGGAGCGTCGTATCTTAAAGTTTCGTCTTTGTCTGACATAAGAAAAACCGGAACCGGAACGGAAATAATACCAACGGTTTTGACTTCAGATTCGATAGACACCTACTATGAAAATTCGCTTGTGAAATTGTCGGGCAAGATTTTAAGCGTAAATAATATATTCTGGCCAAGCGCAGGATACAGAAAAATCTTTTTTGAGAATTATCCTGCAAACGTTTATTTGCAGAATACGCAGACAGACAATACATATTTTAAATTCGACGATCATTTATCGGCTGGCGACAGCATAACATTTACCGGAGTAGTAACACAGTATGGGAACGATTATCAGATAACTCCGAGAATTCATTCGGATATAACAAGAACCCCGACATTTACGATCATTAATATTGATACGCAATATATGAATTTAACGGATTCCGCAGTCGCCTTATCAGGATTAATAAAGGGAAATCCATACGGAGACACGCTAATTAAATTTGGAGTATATAATAAAGTTCAGAGTCTTGAATCAGACTCGATATTTTATCAGCTATGGGAAGACGGAGCATTAGCGGATACGCTTATAGC
>DAINAU010000067.1:0-22155 GCA_036733285.1 bacterium | reverse complement strand
TTACTTCGCGAAGTTAACCCGCGCTATATTTTATTTATCATACCATCTCCTTTTAAAAAAAAATTAAATAATTAATTCCAGCGAATCAAATGCCTGAAAAATTTTAAGGTTATTATTTTTAATAAAATGCGCCGCATATTTTTTTGTGTCAGCAAGAATTTTATCGAGTTCAAAGTCGTCCTTGACAGGTTCCGAATGAAACATAATCAAATTTTTCACATTAGCCAAACAGGCGAATTCAACGGCTAATAAATTGCTTGAATGTCCCCAATCGCATTTCAAATATTCGGAATCGACAAGAGTGTATTGAGCGTCAAAAATTAAAGCGTCGGCGTCTTTGAAAAAATCGAGAAAAACGGAAGCGGAAACTTCCTCTTTATGTTCCGAATCGGTGGAATAAACAATTTTCTTATTATTTTTTTTAAATGAATAACCAAATGACTTGCCCGGATGATTTTGTTCTATAATTTCAATTTCATATCCGCAGACCTCGTATTTTTCCGATGGAGAAAGCAGTTCGTATTTTTTTTCAGCCGCCATCATATCCAAGCTCACAGGGAAAAAAGGAGAAGATTGTTGTATTTCAAACGCTTTTTTGATATCGGGATGCGCTCCGTAAAATATGATTTTATTTCCGGGAATATAAGCCGGAATAAAGAAAGGAAATCCCTGAATGTGGTCCCAATGAAGATGCGATAAAAAAATATGGAAAATTTTTTTCGTATTTGCGTTCGAGGTTTTCATTATATGATTTCCCAAATCGCGCAATCCGGTTCCTGCGTCTAAAATTATGTAATTTTCGCCGTCTCCGTCTATTTGAACGCACGACGTATTAGTTCCGTATGTTCCGCCGGTCGCGAAATCAAGAGAAAAACAGTATTGTTTGGCGTTGGATGTTATTTTATCCTGATTTTGTAAGTTTTGCAAAATCACATCCAAGGATTTTTGCAGTTTTGCGGATAAATTATTCGCGTTTATTGAAGCAGGCAACGAGCCTCGCGTTCCCCAAAATTTTATTTTCATAATTGTCGTATTATATATATTAAAAATCAAATCGTCAACAATATATTTCAGCGTCAAATAATAAAAAAAGTTACTACAGCTGCTAAAATATATAAATCAGGATAATGTTATTCTCCGTTTTTCCGCTCCAGCGAAGGGGTATATAGAAAAACAAAAAAGGTTTAATATTCTGCAACCGCGAATGCGGCTGAATTTCAAGTAACCGCAGATAACCTGCGCGGAGCGTAGGAAAATCTGAGCGGAGCGCAAAAAAACCTACGGTATTAAAAAACTTGAAGATTCAACCCTGAAATGGTTGAATTTAATGCTGTCTTGAAATTAGACCCTTATCAGGGGCGTTTTTATGTTTTTTTATTAACTGTTGATTTCATCAACGGCTATGTGAAATTCGACGCTCTTTGTAACTTGTTGCAATTTTCAGCGTCGTAAGTTAAATTCAAAATTTACTTTTCACATAAATAAATTAAATGACATACGAAAAGTTTATTAAATTTATTGGAACAATTTCTGACTGCGCTCAAAAAAAATGTAGAAAAAAAATATTCCTTGACAAATTCTTAAAATCGTTGTAAAATCCGCATAAATTAAAGATTTAAAGATATTTGTAGTATCAAAAAACCATCAAAGAAATATGGGCGGTTAGCTCAGTTGGTTAGAGCGCCAGCTCGACACGCTGGAGGTCGTTGGTTCGAGTCCAGTACCGCCCACCAACAATTTTCAATATACGGAATATATAAACATTATGAGCGTATGCATTAATAAAGACGGCAATAAAAAAAAATGCGATTGTTCTTATCCTTCCTGTTCAAAAAAAGGAAATTGCTGCGAGTGTCTTCATTATCATCTTCAAATGAAAGAACTTCCGGCATGCTGTTTTCCGGACGATATTGAACAAACATACGACAGATCATTTTTAAGATTTATAAAAACATACGCCAAAGATTATGGATTATCAATTTAATATCGCCGGAGAATACGAAAACGCCGCAGGTTTAAGAATAGATTCCTTTTTAAGTTCGGAATTAAAAATAAGCAGAACTAAGATTCAATCCTTGATTAAATCGGAAAAACTGAGAATTAATGGAGTTGTAACGGCTAAAACCAACAGGATTTTAGCTCTGGAAGATTCGATTGAATTCGATTATTCTCCGCCGGAGATTAAACCGGTTCTTCCTGAAAATTTTGAAGTCGATATTATTTTTGAAGACGAACATCTGATTATTTTGAATAAAGACGCGGGAGTTTTGACGCATCCCGCAGGAGAAATGAAATCGGGTTCTTTAGTTAACGCTCTAATGTATAGAGGGGCGATAAACGCCGAAGATTATAAGACTGAAATGGATGAATACGAGTATAGACCCGGAGTTGTTCACCGTCTTGATAAAGATACTTCGGGACTGATAATGTTCGCAAAAACTCCAGAGATGCAGACTGAATTGAGTCATATATTTAAGCGCAGATTGATAGAAAAAAAATATTTGGCTTTGGTATGCGGTATGATTAATGAAGAAAAAGGAATAATAACTTATCCTATCGGCAGAAATAAAACCAACCGGAAAATAATGCAGATTAGAGACGACGGGAAACCCGCAATCACCGAGTTTAAAACCATTTTTAAAAATAAAAAATATTCTCTGCTCGAGGTCAATTTAAAAACCGGAAGAACGCATCAAATCAGAACTCATTTTAAAAGCATTCATCATCCGGTAGCTGGCGACAAACTTTATTCGTCGCCAGCAAAAAACATATTAAGATTAATGCTTCATTCTTACAGCGTGAAGTTTGTCCATCCGGTTTTAAAAACCGAAATTTTCAAAATAGCTCCCATAAAAAAAGATTTTGCGGAATTTCTTAAAGATAACGATATTCCTCTTAAAAACTATGAATTTGAAAAATAAAATCAGATTCGGATTAAAAACGCGATTCATAATCTACATATTGATATTTTTTGTTTTTTTGAACGGAATAATTATTTATCTCTATTTTACATTAAAAAAAAGAATATCGCTCGAGATTGAAAAAAGTTTAAACGGAGCCGCTAAAATTATTCTGATTCATTCATTGAACGATAATATTAAATCTTATATTTTCAAAGCTGAAAATCCCTCGCCTGACAATTCTATATTAAAAAATCTGACGAATAGTTTTTTATTTATAAAAAAAGAATTGAAATTGGACAACATCCATCTGATAGATAACAATTTAAAAATCTTAGCCACAACCGGTTTGGATTATTCTTCAGAAAATTTAAAACTAAAAAAAGACGAATTTGAGATAAGAGAGGTTTTTAAAACCGGCTCTCAAAAAATTTCCGAATTATTTGAAAGTTATGAAGGAAAGAATATTTTAATTTGTTATTCGCCGGTTGATATTTTTGGAATGACCGGCGCGGTTTTAGCGGTCGAGGCAAGCAACGAGTTATTAGGAGTTTTCAATCGTTTATTCGACGATATATTGATTACAACTGCAATAAGTTTCGCGTTTATTCTTTTTATAAGCGTAATGTTTTCAAAATACATTTTAAAACCTATTGATAAAATCGTTCGGTATGTAAAAAGCGTCTCAACCGGAAATTTTAATTCCAAAATCGTTGTTTCTAAACGAGCTGATGAAATAAATTTTCTCGCCGAATCGTTCAACGAAATGGTGGAAAATATTTTAGCGTTAAATAAAGCCCTGAAAGAAAAAGAATCCGCCGCCACAATTAGAGCTGAAATAATGGAGTCTAAACTCAAAGAGTCAGAACGCTTATATTTTCTTGGAACAATGGCGGCGGTAGTAGCTCACGAGATACGCAATCCTTTGAGCGGAATTTCCGGATTTTTAGAATTACTTGAGAGAAAAATCGAAAAAAACGAACATACTTCAAGACTCGTCAATAAAATAAAAATTGAAATTGAAAAATTGAATAAAGTTACTACGGATTTTTTGTTTTTATCGGCGGATAAAAAAATCGAGAAAAAAAAGATTTATCTTGCGGAAATTATAAAAAATTGTATATCGCTTCTTGAACCCGAATTATTGGAAAAAAAAATCAGTATATCCGAGATTATTCCCGAAGACATTTTTTTTTACGGCGATGAAACTTATTTTGAAAAAGCGGTTTATAATGTCTTGTTGAATTCGATTTCAGCCATTGAACATAAAAACGGTTTTATAGAAATAAAAGCGTTCAAGGACGCGGATTTGGATTCCGGATTTAATCTGATAATCAGCGATAACGGGCGCGGATTTGATAATGCTGATAAGGATAAGTTGTTCGATATTTTTTATACAACTAAAGAATCCGGAACGGGTTTGGGTTTGACGATTATCAAAAGAATCGTTGAAATGCATAACGGTTCAATAGATATAACATGCGAAAACAATATAACGTCGGTTAAAATTAAAATATGACGGCAGAAGCGAATTTACAAGACGGAAATTAATTGGAGCGTTGGAAACAAGTTGTTTAAAAAAACCGTTTTTGTCAGGGCGAAAAAAGGAGTTAAAGTATAAAATTAAATGAAAATAATTATTATTATGCTTTTAAAAAAATTATTATTGATATTATTTTTTGCGGCTATAACATTTTTATATGGTTGCGGCGATTCAAATATATCGGGGGACGAAGACCTGTCATATCAGATTGGTCAAATGATAATGATAGGATTTCGCGGAACCGAATTGAACGATACGAATCATATTGTCGCCGATATAACTCAAAGGCATATTGGCGGCGTAATAATATACGAATACGATTCGCCGTCGGCTTCAAGACCGAGAAACATTACATCGCCGGAACAATTAAAAAAACTGACGTCTGATTTACGCGAATTAAATTCGGATACTCTATTAATTGCAATTGATCAGGAAGGCGGTATGGTAAGCAGGCTGAAAGAACGGTATGGTTTTCCGCCGACAGTTTCGGCTCAATACTTGGGCGATTTGAACGATCCGGATACAACCCGATACTGGGCGGAACGGACAGCGGTTCAACTTGATTCAATGGGAATAAATATAAATTTTGCGCCGGTTGTTGATTTGAATGTGAATACAGCGTGTCCTGTAATAGGAAACATTCAGAGAAGTTTTTCGGCTAATCCAGAAGTTGTGAAAACGCATTCTTCGATATTTATCGAAGAGCATCATAAATTGGGAATAAGCTGCGCTATAAAACATTTTCCCGGGCATGGCAGTTCAAAAGTTGATTCGCATCTTGGCTTTACCGATATTAGTTCGACGTGGATGTTTATGGAATTGCAGCCTTACCTTGATTTGATAAACGCTGGTTTGCCGGATTTGATTATGACCGCGCATATTTATCATTCTTCGCTCGATTCAGATTATCCCGCGACGTTATCTCATAATATTATTACGAATATATTGAGGAATTCTATGAAATGGGACGGCGTAATCATTTCCGACGATATGCAGATGGGAGCGATAACTAATAATTACGGTTTTGAGACTGCTATACTTAAAGCGGTAAATGCAGGCGTGGATATTTTGATTTTTTCAAATAATTCTCCTAACGGTTACAATCCGAATATTGCGGCTGAAGCCATAAACGCTATTAAGAATTTAGTACGTTCAGGAGCGATTCCGGTTTCAAGAATTAAGGAATCTTACGCAAGGATTTTAAAATTAAAAAACAAATCGAGAAGGTGATGCTGAGCGCGATTTTAAATCGCAATAATACATCTATGTTTTAGAAAAGGGGGGGTTCAAAGAAACCGCTTAAGCGATTCTAATTGGAATCGCTACTTCGCTTTACATTTAATGTATTATTATGAAATAAAAAATGTTTTAGTATCTTGTTAAAAAATTAAGGAGTGGGAGTAGAAGTCGATTGTTAAGTCGTCTTAAAATTCAACCCTTTCAGGGTTGTTAGATTAAGTTTTTTTTAGTCCCGCAGGTTTGCCTGCGCTTAGGCGCAGGCAACCTGCGGTTATGTAAAATTCAACCGCATTCGCGGTTGTAAAAAAAATCAAAGTAAACCGTTCTAACGGTTATCACAATGACTGTTGAATAGTGACTGAACCTGAAAACTGTATTAGAATTTTGAAAAAGCTCTGGAAGTAAGGAAAAACATTGATTTTGCGCGCTTTTTCAAAATCATTAATTTTTACTTGGCAGTTTTCAGGTTTTTAGAAGTTTTAACAAGCGTGTATATGTTTTGAAAAACCTCACTTTTTTTATTACATTATCCGGGCTGAATTTCTTGCATTTATGGCAAGAATATTTTTTTAAAGCGCTTTGAAACCCATATAAATTACAGCGCCTTAGCGTTTTTTTAACCCGAAAACTGTATAAGGATTTTGAAAAATTGTTCAGACAGCATAGAATACTTGTTTTAGACAATTTTTCAAAATCTTAAAAACACATTATTTACGGCTAAAGCCGTAAATTTAAAAAGTTTTCGGGTTTTTAGAAGTTTTAATAAGTATACAACTATGTTTTGAAAAACTTCACTTAACATTTAATGCACTATCAGGGTTTAATCATCAACTTTTTGAATCAGAGCATTAATTTGCGCGAACGAGCAAAGCTGTAATTAAGAATCAGAAAATTAATTTGCGCGAACACCTTGCAAAACAGAACGCTTTTTTTTTACCGAGAATTTTTTTGTTGAATGCTCGATATTTTTTTAAGATTTCATTGGTTTCTGTTTCAAATATATTTGTTATTGTATTATCAAAAACAGTTTCAGCTACTCCGCAGGTGATTCTGCCGTCGGTTTTAACGGAAAGAATTAAATTTTGAAGTTGCGGACATTTAAAATTCACGTCTCCGTCAAACAATGGTTCGTATGACAAACTATGAATGAATCCGAGTTTTTCGGCTTCAAATCTGCATTTTTCAAAAATAGATTTAATATCCTTATTTGTCATCCAGTCAGTTCCGAATTTTCCGGCGGCTTCCCACACCCGTATTCTTTCAATTCCCAATTCGTCCGCTTCTCTGAAAATTTCGTCAATAAAATTTATCAAATAATCTCCGATAGTAGTCATTGTAACGGCTGAAATGCCGCTTTTTAAAACGTTGTCGACTGATTTTTTTAATTTTTCATAACATCCTTTCACATTGTGAATTTTATCGTGGAATCTCGAACCTTGAAAATTAAATTGAACCTGTTTAACATTATTTTCAGCAAGAAATCCTGCGAGCTTATCAGAAATAAAATCTCCGTTTGACGCTATATGAAGATTGAATTTTTTTGCAGACTTAACAAATTTTTTAAATTCCGGATGCAGAGTCGGCTCTCCGCCGGTGATTGTTATCTGATAAATTCCTATATCCGAAAATTTAATAAGAATATTTTTAAAATCATTTAATTTCATAAATATCGGATTTTGAGGTTTTCCGTTATAACACCATGGGCAAAAATGGTTGCAGGCATTTGTAATGTCAATGTAACCCCAAGTCGGGCTGCCTTGAAATTTATTTATTTTATCGAGAGAATTATAATATTTTTTTTTTGAAAATGATACTAAGCACATTTTTTTATTCTGAAATTCTGAATTTTATAAAATTAATTTTTATAAACGAATCGACTGCCAAAACAATAAAAATAAGTCCGGCAAATCGGACGCCTGACAACGCCGCAAAATATAAGCAAGCGAATATTGTCCAAATCTTTAATTTATATAATTCAATAAAATCCGATTTGCCGCTTAAATATATATTAAGGAAAAATAAAGAAATATATGCGAATACTATTTTACAGAATAAATCCGAATTAATTGTTTCGTTCCGAATCAGGCGGCGCGCAATTATTGAAAACAAAATCAATAAAACAATTAAACCAACCCGATTTAATTTTAATTTAAACGGATTAGATTTTAATTCCAAACTTAAAACGAATATTCCTGAAAATAAAGATAGTAGTGAAAAATAATAAATATACATTTCATTCGAATCCGTATAAGAAATATTAAGCAGGTTAAATGTTTTCTTTATAATGAAAGGCGTTAATGCGTAAAAAAATATTATTAAATAAATCAGAATTATAACCGAAAACGTTTTGAAAACGCTCGAGGTTTTATGATATACGTAGAATGAAGATAAAATCATCGCAGTTAATATTTCGATTTTTATGCCGGGAGTTACTCCGCCCGCGGATTGCCATTCTCCGAAAAAAGCAAAAAATCTTTTTATCAAATCGCTATGGTATCCGGGCGTATAGTAAGCGAGATAACTTCCTCCGCAAATCAATATGTCAAGAATCTGAGCTGCCAACAGCATAAAAAAAAAAGGACAGATTATTTTTAGGAGTTTAAATATGTTTTCTTTTGTCAGGATTTTAAATATTAGCATAAAAATAAAAAGCATCGCTATATATGATATGAAGTAATGAAGAATAACTTCTCGAGATAAAGTTGCTGGATTTCCTCTGAAATAAGGAAAATGATTGTTTTTAACGTATAAATAAACAGCAAAAATTTCTAATACGTTTCGTATCGCTATGGCGGACAAGAAAACGCCAATCGAATAAACTGGCGGATAATTATTGTTTTCAAGATAATCGAAAATACTTGTAAAAAATCTTTTTATTTTCAACAAAAACATATTTATAATCCGATTTTAATTGGGAATTTTAATAAAACCGTCAAAATTGCCAAAACAAGAATAAAGCATTCAGACGCTTTGAACGATAAAATATTTTGATTTAAAATTTTATTTTCAAAAAATAATAATTCGCTTTTATAATATCGTTTAAAATAAATCGAAATAATACCCGTTATAATTCCGGAAAATAGAATCGTTATTATAACCGGTTCAGGAAAAAGCATTATATGTTCGTTGACAAGCGAAAATCCGGCAATCAAACATAATAGAATCAACAGAGATTTTAAAAATAAAAAAATAAAAAGATTTTTATTTAAAAAAAATGGAGGCAGATATAATAAAATTTGTATTCCGATAGCCGGAAGAACGCATAAAAAAAAAGAAAAATTAATCAATGCGGAAAAAAATAAAGAAAAAAGAATGAAAAAAATTTTTTCAATTCCCAAAACCGGAATATTTTCTTTTATTCTTTTAATGAAAAAAAATGAAAATCCGGCGAACAAAAAATTTAAAATCAAATCCCGATTAATCAAAATAATATTTTTTTGAATCCCGAAATATTTTTCAATCCTTGCTCCGGAAATCGTTCCGATACCAAGCAATAACCAAAAATTTACAATATCTAATAAGTTTATACAATTAAAAAAAATTATATTTCTGAATTTTTTATAGAAACAAATCAAACCCAACAAAAGCAGAAAAATAGAATAGAGTTTTATGTTAAAACCATTCGCGGATACATTATAATTACGAAAAATAAACGCAGTCTGTTTTCCGGTGAAATAAAACAAAACAGGTTCTAATAAAAAAAATATAAAAATCGACAATATCGAAAGTTTAAAAAAACCGAATGGAATTTTCAGTAAAACGCGGCATAAAATAAAAAAAACAAATGAAATACTCAATAGAATTAAAAGTAATTCGAAATTATATTCAAATGAAAATAAATATTCGTTTGCATTATTGTTGAGAAATAATTCGAAATAGTTTCTGATAAAAATAATTCCCGATAAAACGGATAAATAATAAAAAAGGAACGACGGTATTCGCGAAATCATTTTATATTGTTGTTAATTTGAAAATTAATATGTTCTCGATTTATTTCTTCCGCCGCGTCCGTCGCTTGTGTCGACGCGTTTAATTTCAGGTTTGCCCGCGGGTATGTTTTGATAAATAACCTTTCGTAATTCTATATTTTCATTTTTATTATCCGCAATCTTAAGGAGCATATTGTGATTTTCTTTATTTAAAGTAAGATACTCGGCAATATTTTTTCTGACGTCGAAAGAGTCTCCGGTTTTGGGCAGTAATTCGACGAGTTTTTTATTTATTTCAGGGTCAATAGAGTTTTTACGTTCAAATGTTTCTCTTTTTTTTAGAACCTCGACTGCGCTGCCTATATTGTAAATATCTTTGGAATCGAGAATTTTCATCAAGACTGGTTTAGCTTCTTTTTCAGGAATATGCGTCAAAGCTAAAACCGCATGATGTTTTACAACCTCGTGTTTTGATTCAAAAATAAATTTTTCAATATGAGGAATTAAATCGGGATTTGCATTGTTTGCGGCGGCGTCAAGCAAAACAGCGTTCGAGATATCTCCGGCGTCTTGAACCGAGGATAATTTTGAACGAATTAAATTTGCCGATTTTGTTTTTATATCGGGATTCGGAGAACTTTTTCCAAAAGCTCCTAAAGCCAACAAAGTTGAATTTCTCCCGTCTACTTCAGAAATAAGTCCTGATTGTTCAAGAGCTAAAAGTCTATCAAAAACTGATTCCTGAATATTCGATATTCCAAGCAAAGCGCCGGCGGCTCTAACCTGAGAAAGGCGCGTGAACGATTGAGAACTCTCAAGTATCGTAAGCAACGCTTCCTGAGCTTTTTTATGCCCTGTTTTTTCAAGAAGCAAGAATAAAAAGCCGCTTCCCTTATCCGGTAATTTATTATCTCTGATTATTTTAATAATTTTTATACATTCATCGGGATTCTGTTTAAGGTAACCCGCAAGCGTATCCATTATTTCTTTTAATTCCTGACCGCTCGTTTTATTTCCGTATAATTTTTCTATATACAAATATAACAGCGATTCAAACGGTATATTTTGTTTTTTCATTAATTCAAGGTTTTTTTCCGCCAATTTAGAATTTGTATATTGTTCTTTATCAAGTATTTCTTCTGCTTTTTTTTTATTAGTCAATTCAGTTTCGGTAAAAGGAGATAATAAAGACATTCGTATGACGTCTATGGAATCGGTAGTTTTCCAGAAATCGTGATTTTCAGGAGCCTTCAAATATTTTGCTTTTAAAATCGTGGAGCTCTTAAAAACCTTTTTGTTATCTTTATATAAATCAATATTTATTTCAGAGTCGATGGATTCAAACCATGATTTTTTATTTGGAAGTTTTATTATTGTTGCGGCTTTATTTATCTTCGGCTGAGCGTTTGAAATAAAATGTTCCCTGCCTATTTGCGAATAATTTAAAATTGATTTTTTTAAAATGTTTTCCCGTTCATCAATAATATATTCGACTTTATAAATATCGTTATAATTTTTTTCGACCGAGGTCCAGCTTTTTTTGCCGGGATAATAAGTGAATTGCGCGTTAAAAATCAAGGATTCAATGAGAAGTTTTTTATCCGGATTGATTAATTCGGAAGTTTGAATTTCAGCGATTTGTCCGTTTTTATGAAATACCACGATGAAAGGAATGTTATGAAATTCAACTGTTTCCGTATCTCCTCCTTTTTCCTGAACATATGAATCTATCAGACATTTAGCGATTACCGAACTGTCTGAAACCGAAATGATTTTCATCAGTAATAAAGCTTTTAACGTTGAGTTGATTTGATTTTCGGAAGAAGAAGATTCAAGTTGCGAAACAGTTGCCGCAATCGTAGCGGATAAGTTTATTTCAAATTCAAACGCCATTTTATCGCCGTTATTCCATAAAGATTCCGGAGACTTATTATTTGAAAAGAAATAATAACTCGCGGCAAACACAATGACGAAAAAAACGCAAGAAATAAGAATAATTTTTAAATTTTTCATAATAAAAAAAACTCGCCGCCGTTCAATAAGCTGATTTAAAAATTTAATTTTTCGATAATAAAAAATTTAACGCTATTTCAGCTTATTGAACGGATACGAGTTTAAATCAAAATTAACTGTAAAAATAAATTATAAACAACTTAAAGTTTGATTATTAAAAGTTTTATTTAATAAAATCGTGTTTGTCCATAACCCTGTCCAGCTTACTATCGGAAGTTCATACCGCGACGTAGCCCAATTAATTCCGCAGGGATAAGGAACGCAAACTTCGCATTTCCATACGCTTCCGCAGGACCAGCATATTCTCGGGTATGGAATTCCTATTTCTGCGAACAAACCGATGGAACCGCTTAATGTCGATTGTCTTAAATCAATTCTGAAAAAGTGCCCCGATTTGATTTTTCTATTGCTTGCGATATTCCATGCGTTAAGACAATCGTCTCCGTCTCTTATTTTATCGGCGACTAACGGCTGAGCGTATGTTCCGAGATATATCGGAAGTTCGTATCTAAGAATATCAAGCGAACCATAGACGCCTGCTTTTAAAGCTTCGCCGCCGACCGCGAGTTCTACTCCAGCAACAAGCGCTATATACGGAGTCATTCTACCGGCAATCGCAACAAAATTACTTCCCGATGAATATACCGAAAAACCGTCCCATTTCCAAGCGTCCGCAACTACGTTGACGCCTCCAAATCCGCATCCGTATTTTGCAGTGCTGAGTTTAAATAAACCGCGTGATAAATTTATTCCTACATTGGTGCTTATCGAAGCCGCCGGAGTTAAAGGAACCGGTCCTACCATAAAAGTCTTTTCGACTTTTACGATATCTTTTGACCATTCGACAAACGGTTCAGCGTTGGTTCCTATAAAATCATTATCGTCCAATTCATCGTATTTTGAAAATAATACCCAAGGTCCGACTTTATAATAATACTGTCTATAACTTGACGGGATATCGTAAGCTATTCCTTTATAAACGTTTTTCACGTCTAATATCGGTATTTGGCGTCCAAAAATTGTAACGTCAATGTATTGAACGTTATCTTCTTGTATAAAACCGCCGTCTCTGCCGGCTGCGGCATAGAATTCGTCATAATTTGCAAACTTGCATCCGAATCCGCCGCCTGAACTGGTATAATCGTTTCTGTCAATTCCAATTTTTATATTATTAAATTTATACCAGCTTGAACCTGCGTATTTTGGAGAACGGCTTCCATCAGGAAATAAATCGTGATAATTAATTTTAACCATACGTAAATAATCCATAGCTCTAAACTGTTCGGCTACGTCCCACGATTCTTGGATGAGTCCGGCTTCGGCATTTTCCACATACATTACCAAACGCCAGACTGATTTGCCGGTTTGAGCGTATATGCTGTCTATTATCTGAGCGGTAGTGTCCGGTATCCATAAATCTACCGCGAATGAATTCGTAACCTGAGTCTTGCCTTTTCCTCTATCGTAATAGCTATATAAAGGAGGAGTTGAATCAATAATATCATTTGGTAAAATATAAGCCGGCGGTTCGACAGTCGTGTCAGAAATATATTTGCTGTCAGAACTTGCCGCTACCGGATAATACCAGTCAAACCTGTCAGGAGTATTAGAATCGCCTTTGTATAAAACCTGTATTTCCTGCCAAATCGTTGTAGGGGTTACCCACCACCTGTCGTCAGCGGCATAGAATTTTTGATTGTAATTTGCCTCAAGCCAAGCTTGGTCTATTCCTAAACCCGGCCAGTATTGACTGCTGTCGGCCGCGCTTTCGTGCTGCCATAATTCCAAATAAAAACTTACGTATGTTGTATCTTTAACCTGAGCAAGTTTTCCGCGAAGCGTCAAATCAAAATTGACTTGAATATGTCCTTGTCTATTTATTATTTTTGTGTCTCCAATAGTTGTTGTTGCCGCCGCCCAAGTGCTTGAATCGTTTGCATCGTATCCCGGAGCAGTCGTATCAATAATATTAGAATAAGTTACTTGAGTGTCATATAAATACGGTTTGCCGTTTCTTAACCAGTCCGAATCGGAATATACGGCTACCTTTGTCGTAGCGGAAAAATTTGTTATTTCCGCCCATCCTGAATCCGCGTTTGTCACTAAAAATGAATCCGACATATAACTTGTTTTGACTCCTTCGCGAGTCATTACATTTCGCGTATTGTTAGGGTCGACTAAAGATAATATTCTGTAATAACCTGTAGGAACGTCTTCAGGAACAACCAAATCTATTTGTCCGCCCCTGTAATTGTAAAAATCGGAACCGAGAAAAACCATAAAATAATCCGAATCCGGATTGTTTTGATAAGCTTCCGCTTGCGTGTCGTTTTTATACGCAGCCGCATCGATTAAATAAAATGATAATGGAATTTCTTCTGAATCCGATAGGACGGATTCAATATTCAGGAACACAGTTTCTTTTGTTTCGGTATCGTATTCGGTAGAGTATTTCAAGGATATGAACATTCCAGGATCGACTGACGCTAATTTTGTTTTTTGGTAACCGTCGTTTACGTCGATGGCGTTTAATGCCGGAACCAAGAAAGGTTCGGAACTTTTACCGCTGCTTCCGCAATTCATAAGCAACGCGGAACCGACAGCCGCAATCCCAATCATAATATGTAAAATTGTGAGTAAAATCACATTATCCCGAAAACCGAATTGAAATTTTTTATAATTGAAAAATGTTCAAAATCAAGCGTTTTCCGGCATTTGAACAATTTTTCAATGTTCTAACGCGATTTTTGGATTGAAAAAATTTACTTTACGTATAATGCATTAATCAAAAAAAAAAGCCGCTGTCATTTTGCAATAACAGCGGCAAGCCTTTACTTTTTTATGCTTAATTGAATTCAATCGAATTTGGCTTATTTGGAGAGTTTGGCTTTTTTGCAGCTTTCTTTGAAAGCTTTGTTAAAAGAAACTTTAGGAACTTTTGTAGCAGGTTTAGCCGCAATAACAATTTCCTGACCGGTTAAAGGATTGCGTCCTTTTCTTTTCGGAGACGCAGGTCTAACTTTTACAAAAAATTTTCCGAAATTACCAACCGGAACTCTTGCTCCGCTTAATACGCCGGCATTGATTGCTTCCAAATAATCTTCGATAACGGATTTAGCTTTAGCTTTAGGAATTTCACCTTTAGCCGCCACAAACGCCACCATCGAATTGAAAGTGTACTTGTCCGGTAATTTAACTTTTGCTACTGCCTTTGCCATAAAAAAAATCCTCCTAACCAAAAATTTACAGGAACATAAAATCCCTGTTTTTAAAGAAATTATATACGTTTAAATAAAAAATGCAAATGTTTTTTTTATTTTTTTTTAAAATTTCCTTTATTTTTCGGCATTTTGCGAACGAGGTTACATCCGGATGCGCATTCGCCAAAAAAAGTTTTTCAAAATTTGAAAGTTATATTGCGGTTGAAAATCGAAAATTTTTATAGAACTTCGAAAAACCTGAAAGCTGAAACGAAAAAAATATGTTTTTGAAAAACCGTTTAAAATCAATGTTTTTCCATATTTTAACGATATTATGATTTTAAAATCAGTTTTTTAGGTTAAATTTATTGCATTAATTTTTTTTTAATATAGACTGTTTGCGTTATGAAAAAAAACGGCAAGTATTATCCGCTGATTTTATTTAATTTAATTTTTATCGGCGTTATTTTTTTTTCTTCATTGTCTTCTTCGATTCGATTAAACATAAATAAAACCAATGTTAGCGAATACAAACAAAAATATTTTTCACAAGGAAAAATCATGCCGGAGAAAATAAATTATTTTATTTTAAAAAAAATTTTAATAATAGCTTCGATAAAAATTTTTTTTGGCGCGGCATATATTATTTGGATTTTCAGATTGTTGAAAACAAATAAAATTAATTTTGCTTCAAGACTTTTTTTATACGCGTTTTCATTGAGTTTATTCGGAATTATTACGGGCTCATATCCGAATCCATTGGAATTGCTGAAAAATTTTACGCTTGATATTTTATTTTATAAAACGTTTGACATATATGTTTTTTTTATGCTCGCGTCGTTTTTTTTTCCGATGTTTTTTTTGAACGGAAGCGTCTGCGGATGGGTTTGTCCTTTTGGAGTTTTTCAAGATTTGATATATAGAATAAATAGAAACATAAATGAAAAACCCATAGCTTTCCAACAATTTAAAATGACTTTTAAAATATCAAATTATTTCAGATTTTTTTTTTTCATAGTTATAATTTCCGGAATCGTCATTTTTAACTTAGATATAATTGCTGCGGTAAATCCTTTTCTAATATTCAATCCGATATTACTATGGTCGGGGTCGGCTTTTTTTAGCGCATTAATTCTTATATCGTCGCTATTCATTTATAGACCGTTTTGTTTTTTATTTTGTCCGTTTGGATTGGCGTCTTGGTTTGCGGAAAGATTTTCAATAAATAAAATTCGGGTGAACAAAAACAAATGTTCGTCTTGCGGAAAGTGCGTCGACTTTTGTCCTTCGGGAACTATGGAATCGATTTTAACAAATCAAAAAACTAAACCCGATTGTTACTTATGCGGAACCTGCGTTGAAAATTGTCCGGATAAAGCGATTTCTATAAGTTAATTTACAAAATTCGCATAGATTGGAAAAATACGCGTGGGAAATTTTTTTCGCGAATCTGAAGGATTTAACGAATCTATTTTGAATAGAGAAATATTTATTAGACCGCCTTTTATATTAAATGGGAGCATTTATTTTTTAAAGCTAAATAATCCTCAAAATGCCGCTGTTATAATTATTGAGTATTAAGGTTTTTTTTAAAATCATTGTAAAAGAATGCGTTGAAACCGCGCGATGAAATTTTTTAATTTTGAAAAATCATAAAAAGACTTGAATTTTTATTTTTAAAGAAGTATAATAATAAAGAATTATGATAATTATTTTATAAATAATAATATATCAAAAATCGGCTATTGATAAAAATAATTATGAATAGTCCGATTAAGCGCGCGGGATATTTATAATGTTGGAAATAAACGTAAGCGATTTAGTGGAAGGGATTACCTTTAATAAACCTTTGTTTGACGACAAGGGCGGCAGGATAGCTTCTCCGAATTCTCCTTTAACTAAAGAAGAGATAAATCTCCTTAAGAAATGGGGAATACAAAAAGTAAAATCAGAGGGAAGAATAACTTCGGGACACGCAATAGTTCCAAAAGCGGAACCGGAACCGGCGGCGCAAGCTCAGGCTCAGGCGGCTGAAGAAGAGGCTTCGCTGGATATTGGAATAGCCAAAAAAACAAAACTTGTTTCGCTATACGAAGACTGGATGATTTCCACATCGCAGGTTTTGAGAGATTTAAGCACAGGCGCCAAAGTCGACAAAAACACGATTTTAAACATAGTGGATAGAATAGTGATGGTGGCGCCGCAAAATAAATCCCTGCTTTTATCCATTGTTCAGGAAAGAGAAACCGAAGAATACGTCTACGGACATTCTCTTAATATGTCAATAATTTCAGTAATAATAGGAGAGGCTTTAAAATATAATAACGCCAATCTGCGGTTACTTGGAATATCCGCGCTATTATGCGATATTGGAATGTTGAAAATTCCCAAACACATCAGAGAGAAACAAATCGCGTTGACTCCGTCCGACGTTCAATTAATAAAAACGCATCCGGTTCATTCAAACAAGATAATAGCAAATTACGGACAATTTCCCGAAGTGATAGCCGAAGCGGCTTTGCAGTTACATGAGAATTTTGACGGCACCGGATATCCGCTCGGTAAAAAAGGGGAAGAAATTCACGAATACGCGAAGATAATCAGCATAGCCGACAGTTTTGACGCAATGACGAAAAAAAGAAGTTTTAGAAAAGAGAAAGTTCCTCATAACGTAATGAAAGAACTTTTAAAGATGGTCGAGAAAAAATTCGATCCGAGAATAATGAAAATATTTTTAATGCACATGGCAATTTATCCGGTCGGAAGTTTAACTCAACTCGATTCAAAAGAACTCGGATTAGTTGTCGCCGTGAACGATTCGGCTCCGCTTAAACCGATAATAAAGATTTTATACGATTCGAATTTGAAACGGCTATCGGAGTCCGAAGTAAAAATTTTGGATTTGTCAAAGAGCGACGATAAAAAAATCGTCGGCGTTATTAATCCTAAAGAATTAGGCATTTCAGTAGTCAATGAGCTTTGAAAAAAAACGGAATAACGCCGCAAAAGAGCTTGGTAAATTCGGCGAATCGCTTGTTGAAAAATACTATACAACTAAAAATTTCAAACTGCTTGCGAAAAATTTCTTGTCTTCAAAAGGCGAAATTGATTTGATATTTCTCTCCGAAACCGGAGAGAAAATAATAGCGGTTGAAGTTAAAACAAGAAACAAATTAGAAGTTTTAAAAAGTCCGGAAGAATCGGTTACGAAATCTAAACGGTTAAAAATAGCCGGAACTTTGAAATATTACTGCGCGTTCAACAACATAAAAACATACGATTATTATTTCAGATTCGACGTGGCTTCGGTATATATATATGATTATCCGGATAAATACGAGATTGACGTAATTGAAAACGCATTTGACGAAAAAGGAAAAATTTTGTGAAAAAGATTATTCCGTTAATTTTTATTATATTCGTTTTCGCCTCGGCAATATGCGTTCCGGTTTTTTCCGACGCTTTTATTGATAAATTCAACGAGGCGAAAACCCTATATAACAAAAAAAAATACACCGCGGCGGCAGAGAATTTTAAAAGCGCCGCTTTGCTGACATTGAACGCAAAAGACCAATCCAAAGCCCAATTCAATTCGGGATTATGTTTTAAACAAGCCGGCGACGAAGAAAAAGAGGATAAAACCTATTATTATATCGAGTCTATGAAGATGTTTATTGATTCGTATAAAAACGGGGACGCTTCTCAAAAAACTAAAATAATTGAAAAACTGACAGAATTAATTGAAAAGGAATTAATCGTAACCGAGAATAATTACAAAGAGTTCAGAAACTCGACAGGATTTTATAAAAATCATTTAGACGGATTTAAAGAAAAAAAATATATTGAACAAAAAATTTCCGCCATTGATAATGAAATCAATAAAACAATATTTATAATCGCTGATAAGCAGATAGAAATCGAGTCTTATAACGAGGCGCTCGATTATTTGATGGATATAAGAAAAACTTCGCCGGATTTTTATAATTTGAATTTGAAAATATTAGAGGTTTATTTTTATAAATACCGGACAAATATTTTAATAGCGGGCGCATTAATCGCAACGGCTCTTTTTTTTATTTTAACTACAATCTTATTGAAACGGAAAAAAAAGGGAACTCGAAGAATCGAAGAAACCGGCTCTTATAACAGAGGCGCGGTAAATTACCGTTATATAGAGCATAAAAAAAACCGTTATGAGTTAATGATAAAAATTCTTTCAATTTTTAAGGATTTCAAAAGCGTAAGCGATTATATTGTCAAACTTCAAAAAAAACAGATTGATAAAATCTACGGTATGTGCAAATCCAATTCGGCGAATCCGGGAGAAGCTATACCGGTTTATGAATATCTGTTGTCGCTTGGCTGGGAAAATCCTCAGGAATATTTTGACCTTGCGAATTTGTATTTGCAATTAAGATTAACGGATTCCGCCATAAAAACGCTGATGAAAATCAATCCGGACAAACTTGAAAAAGAGCAAATTGTGGACTATTATACTATAATGTCCAACCTATATCATAAAACCGGAAATATCGGGCTTGCCGTTAGAAATCTTGAAACGGCTTCGAGAATTTTTCCCGACAATGCGGAGTTATATATAAAAATCGGCGATATTTCAGGACTTGCAAAAAATTATAAAAAAACATCCGACTCTTATTTCGAGGCGTTCAAATTGAATAAAGAATTATTAACGGAAATTGAAACCAAACTCGAATTGATTTTTAAACAATGCCTTTCGTTAGAAGAACAGTCATATGTCCTCGAGGTTTTTGAAAAGATTTACGAATCGCTTGGAAACGATATAAAACTGCTGAATATTTATGAATTGAAAAGAAAAATAGAACCTGAAAATCTTGCGAATCTCACAAAAACAGGAAAACTGTATTTTAAATTAAAAATGTTTAGGGAAGCTTTCCGGCTGTTTAAATACAGAGAACGAATCGCTCCGGATACGCTGACGTTCAGAGCTCTTGCGTTCATAGCCGCCGAACTTAAAGACTATGAGGAAGAAATGAAATATTTGCATATTCTATTTTCTTCGGACGCTAAACTTGAACGCGATAAAGTCACAAGATTAATAGATTTGCTTAAGGAAAATAATGAAAATGATAAACTGTTCGGCGTATATTCAAAACTATGCGAACAATATCAGGACGTTCCAGAATACTTGAAAAATTTGATTAATCTGCTTATAGCGAGAAAAGATTATAAGATTTTGCTTGATAAAGTAAAAACTCTCGCGTCGAAGTTTCCGGCCGAATCCGAATTTGCAATTGAAAGAATCGAAATGATAGCTGGATATTTCGACGACAAAATAGCAATTTATAAAACGTATATTGAAGTCTACGGTCTTATTGAAAATACTTCTAAAATGGAAGAATATTATTTGAAAATGATAAATGAATTTTCAGGGATTCCGCTAATTGAAGAAAAAATTTCGCTTGCCACTATTTACAAAGAAAGCGGCAGAGAAAAAGAAGCGGTAAAAATATACGAGAATATTATTGCGTTTGAAAAGGAAAACGTTGAGATATTAAAAAATCTCGGGAATTTGTATTTGTCTCAAAAAATGATGCGCGAAGCAAAGGAAACTTTTGAGAAAATTTTAAAACTTAACGCGGACAACGGTTTTGCTCAATCAAAGATAGAATATCTTGAAAATATAATTAAAAATTCGCATATAATGCAGTTTCAAGATTTGCTTAACGACGATAAAACTTCGATTGAAAAAAAAATAGAGATTCAGTATGATCTTGCAAAAGCGTATTTTGACGCCGGTTTTTTTAAGTTGTGCGTAGAGGAATTAAAAAATGTAATAAAACACGGAAAATTCACAGCCTATTGGAGAAAGAGCCTTGAATTATTAACTTCAGCGTATATTGAAAACAAACAATCAGGAATAGCTTTGCAGTTTTTGGGAAACATATTTTCAAATTCAAAATTAGACGTTAGGGAAGAACTGCTTTTAAAATATCTTATAGCGAAGGTTTATATTTCTCACGACGATAAACCGAAAGGAAAAGCGCTTCTTGAAGAAATAGCAATAATCGACGATAATTATTCGGATATACAATTCAAACTAAAACAGCTTGAAGACATAAAATCATCAAGGGACGGACTTATAACGCTGGCGGCAGCAGGACAGACTCAACGGCAAATAAAAAAATCCACGCTTGAAAGATACGAGATAATCAAAGAACTCGGACGCGGAGGCATGGGAGTAGTTTATAAAGCCAGAGATTTGAAACTCGATAGAATAGTGGCTCTAAAACAATTGCACGCTAACACTGACGCGAATTCAGAAAGCGCCAAACGACTTTTTCTTGAAGCTAAAGCCGTGGCAAAACTAAATCATCCGAACATAGTGAACGTGTTCGACGTCGGGGATAATTCGGACGAATTATATATATCGATGGAATTTGTAGAAGGCAAACCCTTGACAGAAATAATACGTTCGGAAAACTATACTTTTAATCTTGAATATTTTAAAAATATCTCTTCGCAGATTTGTTCCGGACTGGATTACGCGCATTCCCACAATATTGTTCACAGAGATATTAAACCCGACAATATAATGGTTACAAACAGCGACGCCGTAAAAATAATGGATTTTGGTCTTGCTAAACAAACGGACGCCAGCAGCGCAATGACTCAGGAGGGCGTGGCTATGGGAACCGCTCAGTATATGTCTCCGGAACAGATAAGAGGGGAAGATATAGATTTGAGAACCGACATATACGCCCTCGGATGTATGATGTATGAGATTGTCACGAAAAATCCGCCGTTTAATTCGACAAATCTGAACGCTTTGATTTACAAGCATTTGAGCGTTAAACCTATTTCATTGAAATCCGTAATGCCTGATGTTCCGGAAAAGATTGATTATATTGTTATGAAATGCATTGAAAAAGATAAAAACAACCGATATTCAAAAGCGTCTGAAATTATAGAAGATTTGAAATAATAAATATACAGATCGGACTTTTGTTTGTCCGCAGGATTATAAACCCTAGCCGCATTCGCGGAAAAGCTATTAATCTTATCAAAAATATTTTTGCTGAAATTGCAAGAATATTTTTGATAAGACACTAAGCCGAATTTCATCGGAAAGGATAACCGTATAATTTGTTTTTAACCGCAAAAATGCAATAAAGCATTTTTGCGGTGGGGTGAAGTTTTTTAAATCATCGTTTTACGATTTCTTAATCGTTTTACGATTTCCTCAACTTTTTCAAAATTGAAGATTTAACAAAAACGCTAAGACACTGTAATTCATAATATCACATAACCAGAAGTCAAATCAGCTAAGTCATTAAAAATAAATAAGAAAA
>DAINAU010000066.1:0-22156 GCA_036733285.1 bacterium | reverse complement strand
TTGGAAAATTGAAATTTAAACTTGTATTTTTTACCGTTTAAATTATATTTAATGCTAATTTAAATGATTATTTTTTTTTAATAATATTGAAAAGAAGGGATTAGGTAAGTTTGATAAATTTTAAACTATAATGAAAAAATTTTTCTCAAACTACTTGGAAATTTTTCTCAAACTACTTGGAACTATATAAAAACTTCTAAAAACCCGAAAACTATTTGGTATGTTTTTAAGATTTTGAAAAATTGTCGAGAGCAAGTATTCTATAAGGTTTTCCCAATTTTTCAAAATCCTAACGCAGTTTTTGGGATTAACAAAAAGCGCCTTAATAAGACACTGTAATTTATATAGGTTTCAAACCCAAATAATGCATTTAGATTAAAGCGCTTCAAAAAATATTCTTGCCGTAAATGCAAGAAATCTATTATCTATTGATAAGATACTAATCCCGTGGAATCGCTTAATAATCAGATTGAAAAACTGGCTACTAAATATGAAGGTTATTTTCAATCTTTGAACATTCTCGATATTAGTTTGTTTTTAATAAAATCCCGATGGGAATTGAAGTGGCTCCAGTATGAATTATTTCGGGACTCAACACCTTTACTTCGTTGTGGCTGACAAACAGCCTTTCTACAGCCTCGTATAATTTGTTGCGTCCTCATACGTGTAGATTCGTTCCTTGCTGCTGGCTATTCATTACAAGTGTTGGATTGACCAACTTGCTTATAATAGCTTTTCTTGGCGCTCTCATCTGTTTTCCTTTCTCTTTTCTTTTTCTTTTTTTAGAGATTTCGCCTAACGATTTAATACGAAAAATGTTATTATTTTTTTTTTACAACGGCAATATTGCTGCCTACAGTATCCGATACTGAAACCAGAGAGCCTGTTTTTATAGATTCATTCCCGTCTGTAACCGCGTCAATTTCCCTGAAAGCTCCCTGAACGTTAAGTTGAATTTTTCCCATACCGTTTCTTGAAGGGGGAATTTCAAGATAAACCTGAGCGTCGAGACCCGCGCAATTTTTTATATTGAAATTTCCGCTTTCCGCTAACCGGTTCATCATTATAAACGAACTCATTACCGCAGCCAGAATTATTAAAGCGAAAACTGTAGAAATAATCAATCCGGAATGAATGGAAAGACCGAATTTATGACAGGTTAATCCCGCCCATCCAAACACCGTGAAAAAAATAATAAAATTGCGGAAAGTAAAAATCGGATGACCGTGTCCGGAATCGACTCCGTCAGAATCGGCAAAAAATTCTCCGTCGTCGCCGCCTCCTCCAATACCGAAAAAATTTAAAAATAATTGTATGATAAATATTAAGGTGAAAGGAATGGTCAACCCCCACAACACTTTTTCATACGACGACATAGTCTCAAAAAAAACTTGCATAGGTTTTTCCTTTTTTTGAAAATTGAGCGAATTAAAACGCATTGCAATTTTCAGATTTATATTTCAAATTATATGGATTTAATCCAAAAAATGCAATAGAAATAATATAAAATGTCTTAAATGCTACAAATACGCTTAGTATCTTAACAATAAATTTTTTACATTTACGGCAAGAATATTTTTTTGAAACGCCTTGATATAAAATACAGTGTCATAGAGCTTTTTTCTATCCTCACCTTTTTAAAGACGTTATGTTATATATAATTTTTTTAACATTGTTTCTTTTTTTGAAAATTATATAATATTAAAAAATCGAAATAGAGGTTTCCATTGGTATAAATAGTTATGAAGATAACAGAGATTTTCGGATTTGAAAAAAAAATAAAAATAAAACTTCCCCTGTTTACGGCTCCGGTAAAAGCCGGATTTCCGTCGCCTGCCGAAGATTACGTCGAAGCAAAACTTGATTTAAACGAATATCTCGTTAAACATCCGGCTTCGACTTTTTTTGTGAGAGTGGAAGGGGAATCAATGATTGACGCCGGCATATATTCAGGCGACATACTAATTGTGGATAAATCTCTCGAAGCGCAAAACGGCGGCGTTGTTATCGCGGTTATAAACGGCGAATTCACAGTAAAACGGGTAAAAAAAAGTAAAACCAAAATCTCGCTGATTCCGGCAAATAAAAATTTTCCGGTCATAGACATAACCGATTCAATGGAATTTGAAATATGGGGAGTAGCCACAAGCGTAATTCATAAATTATGAATAAAAAAAATTTCGCTCTTATTGACTGCAATAATTTTTACGCTTCCTGCGAACGCGCCTTTGACCCGTCTTTAAAAAACAAACCAGTCGTAATATTATCAAATAACGACGGATGCATTGTGTCAAGATCGGATGAAGCGAAAAAAATTGGAATTCCTATGGGCGCGCCTTTGTTTAAATTCGGAGATTTGATTATGCGACATAAGGTCGCGGTCCTTTCCTCGAATTATTCTCTTTACGCGGATATGTCTAACAGGGTGATGTCCGTAATTACGGAATCCGTTCCGGATTACGAAATTTATTCTATTGACGAATGTTTTCTTGATTTGACAGATTTTCCGAAAAATAAAATAGCCGGGTATATGGCCGAACTAAAAAAAAAAGTATATAAATGCGTAGGCGTTCCGGTGTCTGTCGGTATAGGCTCGACAAAAACGCTCGCGAAATTTGCAAATTCAAGAGCTAAGAAAAACGCAATATATTCCGGAGTTTTCGACATCGATTCTATTTCAGACGATGAAAAAAATGAGTTGTTGAAAAACGCTCCAGTCTCGGATATTTGGGGAATAGGTCTGAAACTTTCGGCGGCTCTGGAAAAAAGAGGAATATCAAACGCGTTTCAGTTGAAAACAGCGGACCGCAGACTTATAAAGAAAATTCTGCATATACAGGGATTAAGAACGGTATTGGAATTGAACGGCGAATCTTGTATTTCGCTTGAAGACAACATTGCTCCCAAAAAAAATATTGTCAGTTCAAGGTCTTTCGGAAAACCCGTAACCGAATACGGCGAACTTAAACAAGCGGTGATTTGTTACGCTGAAACCGCGGCTGAAAAAATGAGAGCTCAAAATTCGGCGGCTTCGGCAGTCGGAGTTTTTATAACGACAAACAGATTCGCCGAACCGGATAAAAAATATTACAATTCATCCATAATTAATCTTGAAAGTCCGACTGCGTATTCGCCTGATTTGATAAAAACGGCGTTGATTAATCTTGAAAGGATTTTTAAAAAAGGATTTATATACAAAAAGGCAGGAGTATATCTGCTTGATTTGACGGACGATTCCTGCCTTCAGCAAAACCTGTTTAATGAAAACTCTTTTTATTCCGATAAAAAAAGAAAATTAATGGGAATTATCGATTTCATAAATAATAAGTCTGGCGGAAATCATTTAAAAATAAGCGCCGCCGGAACAAACCGGTTATGGGAAATGAAACGGGAAAAAAAATCAAAAGCCTATACGACAAAATGGAACGAACTGCCGATAGTGAAATTATTTATCGTTTTTTTAATCGTAAATATTTCAATTGTTTTTTTTAATTTAATATTTAAAATATAAAAAAATTTGTTAAGGTGAAAAATATTGAAAAAATTTGGATTTAGATGTTATTACAGAGATAAAACTAATTTCGGAATATATCAGGGAAACAACGACGTTATAAAACTTAACGACTGGGTGTTGGTCAAATTTAAAGGAAATACGATAGATATTGGAAAAATCGTATATATTCCCAAATGCGAAACTATTTCAAATACCAATAAAATATTAGACCAAAACGATATGCCTTTAATATTAAAGCATGCGGACGAATCTGATATTAAACAAAAAGACGAAGCTTCAAAGTTTTCTCGCGAAGCGGTTCAAAAATGCTATGAGCAAATAAAGAATCATAAATTGCCTATGTTTCTGTTAGATTCTCATTTAACCCTTGATAAATCGCGGCTGACTTTTTATTTCAGCGCCAACGGAAGAATAGATTTCCGCGATTTAGTTAAAGATTTAGCTCAAATTTTTAAGACCCGTATTGAATTGTTTCAAGTAGGAGTTAGAGATGAGAGCAAAAGAATCGGCGGCATAGGAGTTTGCGGAAGAGCCGTGTGCTGTTCGACTTTCTTATATGATTTCACAAGCGTAACAATAAAAATGGCTAAAAATCAGAATCTGAATTTAACGCCGTCCAAAATATCGGGAATATGCGGGCGTTTATTGTGCTGCTTATCGTATGAAAATGATTTTTATATCGAACAGTTGAAAAAATTTCCGCCGCAGAATTGTATGTTTAAAGTGAATGAAAATACGGGCAAAATCATTAATTTTAACGTAATAACATCCGTTATAACCTACGCGATTAATAATGGATATACAAAAGAAATGAGTCTTGACGAGTTTTTGAAAAATTTCGGAAACGGATTGGTTTATTCAAAACAGCCGGATAGATATGACGACGAAAACATAAGCGAAGAATTAAAAGAACTCGAAGAGGATTAATCCCGAAAACTGCGTTAGGATTTTGGAAAATTGTGAAAACATTATAATACTTCATCTAAGCAATTTCTCAAAATCTCATAAAAATACCCAAAAGTTTTCGGGTTAAAAAACTTTCGCTTGTTCAGATTCGGGGTCAAATCCTTTCATTTTTATATAAGCGTCTTTTTCAATCAGTATCTGACGGGGTTGCGGTCCTAACGAAGGTCCTACGACGCCTTTCTTTTCAAGCATATTCATAAGTTTGACGGCGCGGTTATGACCGACCTTAAGTTTTCTTTGAAGCAAAGCTACCGAACCCTGTCTGCTCAAGACTACAAGACGTTCCGCTTCGGCTATCATCTCATCGTCCGAAGGTCCCGATTCGCCGTTTTCGTTTTCTTCATTTTCTTCGCCTTCGATAGGAACGCTGAACATATCTTCCGAGGGATCGAAAGCTCTCTGGCTTGTTATGAAATCGAGCATTCTTTCAATTTCTTCATCGCTCACATAAGCGCCTTGAACTCTTACCGGTCTTGGGAGAGATTGCGGTTTATAAAGCATATCGCCGTTTCCTAAAAGATATTCCGCTCCGTTTTGGTCAAGAATAGTTCGCGCGTCAAAACTTGAGGAAACCTGAAAAGCTATTCTTGAAGGGAAATTCGCTTTGATTAAACCTGTAACAACATCAACCGAAGGTCTTTGAGTCGCAAGTATGACGTGGATGCCGACGGCGCGGGCCATTGCGGCGAGTCTGGAAATTGCAGCCTCGCATTCTTTTCTTGCTAACGCCATCAAATCCGCAAGTTCGTCGACTATGATAACAAGATATGGAAGTTTCTCATTGCCCATACTGTTGTAACGAATAATATCTCTTGCGCCTACCGCTGATAATTTAGTGTATCTGTCGGTCATTTCTTTCAAAGCCCATTGAAGGGCGCGGGCGGCTTTTTTCATATCAGTAACTACCGGAGCCATTAAATGAGGCAGATTCTGATATACTTTAAATTCCACCATTTTCGGATCTATCAATATGAGCTTCAAATCGTCAGGCGACATTTTCATCAATAGACTTATAATTATAGTGTTGACGCAAACGCTTTTTCCGGAACCGGTAGCTCCGGCTACAAGCAAATGCGGCATTTTTGCAAGATTCGCAACTATTGTTTTGCCAAGAATATCCTTGCCGATAGCCATTTTTAAAGGCGCGTCGCTTTTCTCGAATTCTTCAGCTTCAATTAATTCTCTCAAAGTTACCATAGCCGGTTTTTTATTTGGGAGTTCAATGCCGACGGCGGATTTTCCGGGTATTGGAGCGACTATGCGAATGGATTTTGCCGCAAGCTGAAGTTTTATATCGTCCTGACGGTTGGCTATTTTATTTACCGCTACGCCTGCGCCTGGGGATACCTGATACATTGTAACTGTGGGGCCTATATTGTAATCGATTACTTTAGCGTCTATTTTGAAAGATTCGAATGTTTCTTCAAGTTTTTTGACGACATCTCTGATTTCTTCTTCAGGAACGCTGTATGTAGATACCGCCGGACGGTTTAGCAATTCGATAGGCGGCAATTCATAAGGCGGAGCGTCTTTTATCACTACGGGTTTTTTCTGAATCGCTTCTTCCACCTCTATTTCGTTTGTATTAGCAGTAGTTATTTTTTGTTCGACATATGGATCTTCCTCAATATCCGATTCGATTTCTTCCGTTTGCTGTTCCTCGGGGGTTTCTTTATTTCCGTCGGATTTATTATCAGAATCGTCAATTTTTTCGGCTGACCCGTTTTCTTCCGCGTTTTGTGGAGAGCCGTCTTTTTCAGATTCGGAATTAGATTCTTCGCTAATAGAATTTTGCGTTTCTTCGTTTTGGGGAACTGATATTTTTTTTATCATATTTTCACGTTCTTGTATTTCGTCGGCAAGAACTTGTTCAACCGATTTGACTTGAGGTTTGTTTGAAACCTCAATTTGCGGCTCCGATATTTTTCCATTGGTTTCATTTGATTTAATTTCATCTTTTGGAATGACGGATCCCTGAATAGTTTGAACTCCGGGTTTAGGTTTATCGGAAAACAATTGATTTTGTTTATTCTTCGCGTTTTGGTTCTGAATTTTAATTTTTAAATTTTCTACTTTTTTTCTTTCGGATTCAATGCGTTTTTGTTCAACGGATTCTTTTACCGAATCCATCATATTTTTCCATTTTAATCCGAATCCTTCCATACATTTAATAAATCCGGATTTCATTAAATTCAATAATTTAACGGCTGCATTTTTTAAAAGTTCGCACAAATTTTTAACTATCGTTTCAGTCCATTTCCAGAAATACAAAAAGAATTGATTGAACGATAAAGTGGTTAATAGTATTACCGCGACAATAATAAAAAATACAATTAAAAAATAAACGCCGATTCCGATGTAGTATTTCATCATTAAAAATAATTTTCCAATTATGCCGCCGGACACAAGTTCTCTCGGAATTTCTTGCGGATTGGCAAATTGAAAAATTTCGAATATGGCGCAAAACGCCGTTATTATTAAAAATACGGCGGTTAATTTTACTATTAAGTGTTCTTTGACTTTTTTTTCTCTGAATTCATAAACTCCCCAAATTAGAAAAATAAAAGGGATCAAGTAACTGCTTCTTCCGAAAATATAAAAAATAGCGTAATCGATTTCAGCGCCAAGCGCCCCAATAAAATTATCGTAGACGTAATCTTCATTTTGTGTTTTGGTAGTATAATCGTCCGGACTGAATGAAATTATGCTTAAAAATAGGATTATTGCGGCAAAACAGGCGACTATGCCTATTATCTCGTTTAATTTTTTTTCTTCTTTCAAATAATCAAAAACGCTCAATTATAAATTCCTCCGGCGTTAAACAAACGCATAGCGCAATTATTGATTTTATGTAAATAAAATGACGCTTGTTAAGTTACTATTCAGCCGTTTTTTTATGAATAGATATGAATAGTACGCAATTTTTTTTATTTAAAAAATTTGTAAAAATCCGCTCCGCAATTTTAAAAAAAATTAAATTTTCGGGCGTTGAGTTAAGTCTTTCATTTTCAGAATTTGAATAATAAATATTTTTACGTATATGTCAATATAATTATTGACTTTTTTATTTATTTTTTATATTTTAAAATAAAATTTAATTAATAATTATACGGAAACATCCGATGGATACCGCCGCTAAAAAAAGAATACTCGTGGCTGAAGACAATGTTCAACTCGGGCTATTCTATAAAAAATTTTTATCGTCAAACGGATATTCTGTCGCCGTGGTTTCAAACGCCAATGAAGCGATTGAAAAACTGCATTACGAACCCGGTTTTGATTTGTTTATCACGGATCTTGATATGCCTAAATGGGACGGAAATTATTCGTTAATCGGCGCGAATGTTGAAAATAAAGACATAAAAATCATAATTATTTCGGGATTTCTTGATAATCCGAAATACGCTTTTTCCGCGTCCATTTCCGACAATATTATTGCCCGGTTAAACAAACCGTTTGAACCCGACGAATTGCTTGAAATAATAAAAAAATCTATTTAATATAAATCTGTTTGATTTTATATTTTACCAATCCCATCGGTAGATAAACTTCCACGTCGTCGCCTTCTTTTTTATCTAAAATAGCTCTTCCAATCGGAGAATTCATTGATATTTCAGATTTGTCAGGGTCGGCTTCGCCATCTCCGACAACTGTAAATTCGTCGTTTTTTTTCGTGGCTTTATTAACTAATTTTACAGTAACTCCATATCCTACTTTATTGGACTTTATTTTTTTTGGATCTACAATTTTTGAATTTGAAAGTTTTGTGCCTATCTGCGATATGCGGGCTTCTATAAAAGCGTATCTTTCTCTTGCCGCGTGATATTCGGCGTTTTCGCTTAAATCGCCGTGTTCTCTCGCTTCGGCTATCAACTCTTGAACTTTAGGTTTTTCTTCAATTAATTCGGTTAATTCATTTTTTAATTTATCGTATGTTTCTTGCGAAATTAACAATTCTCTCATTTCCTATAAACCCCTTTTGAAAAAAAATAAAAACTGCCGGATATAAATCTTTGTGAGAATTTATATCCGGCAGCAAACTTTTTTAATTGTTTTTTACCGGCAAACCGGTTTTTGCGCGCTTTTATTTTTTCTGTTCTGCGGCCGGAGCGGTTTCAGTTTCCGCAGCCGGAGCGGCTTGTGATTCTGTCGAATCCGCAGCTTTCTTTCTTGACAATTCGGTAATAAGTTTTACAACTTGATAAGCCGAATCGCCTTCTTTAACGTCAACGCGAACGCGATCGTCAACAACAATACCTGCCGCAGTAACTACGGCGTTATTGTTCGGCGCATCGATAAATTTGGTTGATTTTTCGATTTTAAAAGTTACGTTTTGATTGTTGTCGTCAACTATAACGATATTATTTTCGTCAAGCGAAACAACAAATCCTTTAGTACCTTTTTTTTCAACCGTCGCGGCTTCAGACGACGAAGTAGTCGCCGCTCCTTCCGAAGATGAAACGGCCGCTTCGTTTGACGAAGCAGGCGCCGCGTCTTCAGCAAAGGCGCTGTATGACATTAAAGCTGCTAATATAATTATTGTCAAAACTTTTTTTAACATAATTATTCACCTCCTAATTTTTAAAATGCAAGTTATTATAGATTGGGTTAAAAAAAAATCAATCTGTATTTTTTTTTTTATTATTAAACGAAAAAAACGAATAAATCAGATAAAATGTTTCAAGTTATAAACTGAAAATAAAAGACTTAATGGTTTTTTTGTTTTTTTGCTAAAGATTTTTCCGCTTTTTGCCGATAAATATAACGAAACTTAAAAGGATTTAAGTCGATCATCAAGGAGGTGAATAAAATGAATATTTCCACATCTTATCTTCAAGGCGAAACTGCCAAATTACAATTCGAAGATATTTACAGCGTTAAATATCCGAAAATCCAATATACGGATGAAAAATCAGTTAGCGACGTGATTTTGAATATTTCGCGCGAAAATCAAAAATCGGCAAAAAGCGACGCTGTAATTTTAAAAGATACTGCCGATATGATTAATAATTTAAGCAACGCGTTTCAAAATAATCCGGACCAGGCTATATTATGTCAAGGAAATATTTCGGCGGTTGCGGCTTCAGCTTTAATATAAATACTATAATATAAAAGTTATGCCGACGGTTGCTATAATGCGTCTAAATTAAACCGGACCTATTTTGGAAAGGAAGTTTATTTGCAGATGATTGATTGATTCTGCAATCGGCGTTTTATTGTTAAACCGGCTTAGGTCAAACCGAAAACATCAACGTCTTCTCAAAGATATTTCCGCTTATTGAGCGGCAATATCTTTGAGAAGCTGGAACTTAATGAACTACCTCGCAGCAAGCTGCGAGGTATCAATTCAAAACAAAGGAAACATCAATTGTTCGTTATGGATTACTTTATATTCCGCTTCACGACCTTGATTTTTAACGTATTCTCTAATTGTCTTTTCATTGTTTTTGATATGAAATATAATTTGATGTTAAGTAAAAATTAAATTAATTTTACTTTTCGTGACTACGCCCCGCTAGGCGGATAATTTTCACAAAAAATCATTTCCATTGATTTTATTTATTGCCTAATATAGAATACAATAAAAAAATAATAAACGATTAAACTGGAGAAGAAATTAAATTGAACAATATATTTTTAAGCGTTACAAACGAATGCAATAATAATTGCTTTTATTGTTTAAATAACGCCAACAAAACCAATTCTCATAGCCGGACTAATGAAATGACTTTGGCTCAGTATCTTGAATTAATTCCCAAAATAAAAAAAGCCTCGATTGAAAATATTATATTGACAGGCGGAGAGCCTTTGCTTTCTCCGTTTTTAAACGATATCGTCTCAGAAGCTCAAAAAAATAATCTCAATATTCTTCTCCTTACAAACGCCGAACTCATATCTGAAAACACGATGATACAACTGAAAAATTCGGGACTCGGCGGCGTTACGATTTCGCTATCAAAACTTCTCGATTCTTCTTCGCCTGATTTTCTTAAAATCCTTGATTTCTATTTTGAAAAATCTGAAATTGTAAAAACCGTTTTCGGTTCGGTTGCCTCTACTTTTCTGTTGACGGCAAAGAATTTTTCAAAAATATACGAAGTTTTCAAAAAATTAGGAAAACCAGAAAACAAATTTCTTATAATTCAACCTTTGCATATTGATTCTAATCACAATACGAAATATAAGGATTTTTGTCTTTCTTCAATGGATAAAAAAAACTGGAAAATCATAAAAGAACAATTATCGGACTGGATGATTGAAACCAATTCTTACAGTTACGTTCAATTAATTCAGGATTATTACGAAGGAAACGATATACAAGATATAAGCTGTTTTATGGGAAGTTCGGCGATAGTTGTCGACGTTTTTGGAAATGTGTTTCCCTGTTTTCACAGAAAAGATTTATACGCCGGAAACGTAATTACAGGCAATTTCAACGATATATTAATAAACGCGTTATACAAATCGAGTTCGCTTATGGACGCCGGATGCATATCGTCAAAATGTTTATCTTTATTTTTAAATTATGTCTAATTATAGATTCGACAGTATTCTTGATATAATAGGACCTGAAATGATAGGCCCGTCGTCGTCGCATACGGCGGGAGCGGTAAGAATCGGTCTCGCATGCAAAAGCATTTTAAACGACAAACTTCTTTCAGTTAGAATCAGATTATACAATTCATTTGCTGAAACCGGTTCCGGACACGGAACGCGCAAAGCGCTGCTTGCCGGACTGATGGGATTTTCAAAAGCGGACAAACGAATAAAAAACGCGGAACAAATATTCAAATTAAAAAAAATAAAGTATTCAATTGAAAAAATCTACAAACCGAACAATTATCCGCCAAACACCGCGGTTATTAATATGAGTTCAAAAAAATGGGATATCGAAGTTATCGGAGAATCAATCGGCGGAGGGCTTATACGGATTAAGGAAATAGACGGATTCGCTGTTAATATAACAGGCGATAATGAAACTTTAATAATCACTCATAAAGACAGAATAGGAATTTTGTCTGAAATACTTAACGTTTTATCATTATACAAATTAAACATAGTTACTATAAATTCGGTAAGACATAATAAGTTAGACGATATCAAGACGATAATCACGTTCGATAATTTTATTAATCCGCGTATGAGAAGTATTTTAACTTCCATTCAGGACGTAGTGAGAACTCGCATAATACATAAAATTCAGGAGAAATGGCAATAAGATGAACAGATACGATTACAATTCGGCGTCCGAACTGATAAAAATTTTAAAAAAACATAACGCTTCATTTCCGGAATTTATTCTTGAGCGCGAATCAAAATTATTCGGGGCCGATAAAAATCAAATTCAAGCAAAGCTTAAGAATTACATAAAAACAATGCGGGATTCTATAAACGCCGGCTTAAAAAAAAGGATGGAATCGGTTTGTCTTGACAATGAAGCTAAAAAACTATTAAAAAATAAATTAAGGATAATCAACGCTCTCGAATATGAAATACTATATTCTGCAATTTCTGTTTCCGAATACAATTGCAGTATGGGAAAAATAGTGGCTTGTCCGACAGCCGGTTCCTGCGGAATTCTACCCGCCGTAATAATTCCGGTTTCTAAAAAATACAAATTTGATGACGGACTTCTAATAAAAGCGCTTCTAATAGCCGGAGAAATAGGCCGAATAGTAGCGTCTACAGTTTCAATATCAGGAGCGAGAGGCGGATGTATGGCGGAATGCGGAACAGCGTCCGCAATGACCGCCGGCGCGGTCGCGTATTTATTCGGCGGATCAACCGAACAAATTTTCAACGCCGCTACTTTATCTTTAAAAAATAATCTCGGACTAACTTGCGATCCGGTAGCCGGACTTGTTGAAGTTCCTTGCGTAAAACGAAACGGATTTAAAGCGCTTGAAGCCCTTGCCGCAGCTCAAATGTCGTTAGCCGGAATTAATAGCGCAATTCCTTTCGACGAAGTTGTGCAAACGATGAAAGAAGTCGCGGATAATATGCCGGATATATATAAAGAAACCTCGGAAGGCGGTCTTGCAATCGCCGAATCCGGTCTCGCCTACAAGAAAAAAATGTCTTAGACTCACAAAAATAAACTTAAAAAATTTATTTCCCGCCTAATTTCATAATCAAATCGTCGCAGTAAACAGATACCGGATAACCGCTTTTATACAATTCATTTTTCAAATAATTATATTGCTCGATTGAAATGCTCTGATTCTTATGAAGTATAACGTATTTAGTATTGTAAATTGATTTTATCATTTCAAAATCAAAAAAATCCTTTTTAAATTTTAATTTTTTAATCCCTTTATAATATTCGAGATTAATAGAATTATACGGAATAAACTCCAGAAATCCCGTGTGTTTCTCATAATTTATTCTGCTTAAATGTCCGCTTCCGAAAATTTTTTTTTCGTGAAAAATCTGATAATATTGATAATCAAGATAATCCCTGTGAACCGGAATCTCTAAAATTGAAAAATTGTTTTTATCATTCTTAATGACATTATAGTATTCAGGAACAGTCGGATTATATAAAGTGTATTTTTTTAAAAAAGCAAATTCCATAAAACAAACAACAACCAAAAAATAAACAATATAAAAAAATTTTTTTTGATAAAATATTTTCAAAACATAGATAAAAATAATAACCGCGCATAATTGCGGTATTATAAAAAACCTACTTGCTACTTGAGCCGAATTTAACAGAGGCAATTTGTTTAAGATAAAATAAGGAAGAAGTATTCCATATTTAGTATTGATTGCTTTGCTTCCGAATATATGAAGCGAGCCGCCGAGAGATAATATAAAAAATAATGCGAACAAGATAAAAACAATAATTAAATTTTTGTCTCTGATTTTTTTTTGTAAAAGATTTTTTAGAAAATACAACATTGAAAATATAATCGGAACTCCAAGATAAGCGTTAAATCTATGTCCGTAAATTTTTTTTGAAAACAAACCGGTTAGGCAATCAGGTATTATGGGAGCAAATAAATCCAAACAATAATCCAGAGTTCTTATAAAAGATATATGAATAGATTTTTTCATATCGAACGCTTCGATAAGAGCGTTTTTTAAAAAAGGAAAAACCGCGGCGATACATAAAAAATAAATCAGGCACAAATATTTCATAAATACAAAGGTTTTATTCTTATCGAAAAACCAATATGTCGCAAAACAGATTAATATTGAAAAATGCATAAACACAAAATAGTTATATTCGGAAAAATATTGTATAACCATTACGACAGAAATCCAGACCGAATTTAAAATATTCGGATTATCGAGGAAATGGAAAAGCAATAAAAAAAACAAAGGAAAAAATTCAACGTTTGCGATATTAAGATGAATATATAAACCTAAGCGATAACTTGAAAAATTAAACAACAGAGAGCCGAACGCGGAAAATAAAAAATTAAATTCGAGTTTTCGAAAAAAATAAAAACAAAATATTATGGTTAAAAAATGAGATAATAAAAAAGAAAAATTAAAACGAGCAATATACTTGTTTCCTAAAAAAACTGTTGTTATTGTTTGCCATAAAGCGGAAGTATGCAGATACAAGTTATGTTTTTTCAAATCTATTATTTTATCAGTATAAAAAATAGAATCTCCAGATTTAACCGCCTGATCAAAATGCCAAAAATTCCATATAAAAATAAATTGTTCGGTATTCTTAACTCCGTTAAGCAAAGAAGAATTGATATTTTTTATAAGGGGATAAAAATATAATATTACAAAAAAAGCGGACAAAAAAACTATTAAAAAAAATTCAACCAGCCTATTCTTAGTTTGAAATAATTTCATTACAATTCCAAAAAAATATATGACTAAAAAAATTTTTTAGACCGGAAGCAATAAATTTTTTAACTCTGTTTGCCGGTTTTTAACGGCTTAATATAATAATCGAAATTAGTTTCACGATTTCCTCAACTTTTTAAAAGTTGAAGATTGAAAAAAAACACTAAGACACTATAATTTATATAGGTTTCAAAGCGTTTCAAAAAATATTCTTGCCGTAAATGCAAGAAATTTATTGATAATACTCTAAAAATGCATTAGGCATTTTTAGAGTTCTTGCAGTTTTACAATAATCAGAAAAATGATTTGAAAAACTGCCAAAATAAAAAATGCTATCAATGCTGTCAAAAGATTTGTTGCTATTCAGTTATTTTTTTAAACAGTTAAAACGGTTTTAGTTTTTGTATTATTTTTATAAACCCCGTTTATGAAAGCAATTAATTGCGGGGTTTATAAAAATCAAATCGTTATTTACTAACCGTTTTAACGGTTTTTTTATAAATAGCCCTGAATATTAACAAAAATTCGCGATAATAAATAACTATTTAGCGTAACTTACAATTCGCGATTCCCTTATGACAGTTATTTTTATCTGTCCGGGATACTCGAGTTTTTCTTCAACCTCTTTAGCTATTTCGCGGGCCATTACTTCCATATTAGCGTCATTAATGTGTTCAGGTTTTACGATAACCCTAACTTCTCTACCAGCCTGAATGGCAAAAGCTTTTTCAACTCCCTGTTTTTCTTCGGCTATTTGTTCAAGCTGTTCAAGACGTTTCAAATAAGATTCGATGTTTTCTTTTCTCGCGCCAGGACGCGCGGCTGATATAGCGTCGGCGGCAGCAACCAATACGCCTTCGACGGTTTTAAAAGAAACCTCTCCGTGATGAGCCGCGATTGCGTGAACAACTACTTCCGGTTCCCCTGACTTTTTAGCAAGTTCGGCTCCAAGCAAAGCGTGAGTTCCCTCGTTTTCCTGATCGAGAGCTTTACCAATATCGTGAAGCAAACCCATCTTTTTCGCAAGCTGAACATTAGCGCCAAGCTCAGCCGCCATCAATCCGGCTAAAACCGCAACCTCTATCGAGTGTTGTAAAACATTTTGTCCGTATGAAGTCCTGAATTTCAATTTCCCCAAATATTTAATCAATTCGTTGGAAATACCGTGAACTCCGACTTCGAGAACGGCGTCGTCGCCGGCTTCTACAATAGTCTTGCTTAATTCTTTTTTTGTTTTTTCCACGATTTCTTCAATGCGGGTGGGATGTATTCTGCCGTCAATCAAAAGTTTTTCAAGAGCAAGTCGCGCCACTTCCCTTCTTATGCTGTCAAACGACGATATTATAACGACTTCAGGCGTATCGTCGATTATCAAATCCACTCCGGTGCATTTTTCGAATTCGCGTATGTTTCTGCCCTCGCGTCCAATTATTCTTCCTTTCATATCGTCGGAAGCAAGCGATACGGTTGAAACGGAATTTTCCGCCACTACCTCGGCTGCGCATCTCTGAATAGCAAGCGTAATAATTTTTCTCGCCTGTTTTTCAGCGACTTTGTTTGCTTCGTCTTCGTATTTCTTGACGAATTTCATCGCCTCGATTTTCGCTTCTTTTTCGATTTTTTCTATTAAATTCTTTTTTGCTTCTTCAGAAGTCAACCCTGCGATTTTCTGCAATTCCGCGATTTGTTTTTTTAAAGTTTCTTCTATCTGCTGTTCCTTCTGTTTAACCGATTTTTCCTTCTGATTCAACTCGTTGTTTTTCTGATTCAATTCTTCTTCTTTGTGCGTCAATTTCTCGTCTTTTCGATTTAAATGCTTTTCAAAATCAGTCTGTTCCTTTCTAACTTCTTTAAACTCTTCGTTTAACTTGTTCCTCTCAAAAATCAATTTCTCTTTCAATTCCAATTCCATTGATTTTTTTAACGCGGCTTTTTCTTTTTCCACCGCTTTTTTAGTTTCTTCAATAGAATTTAATAAACGTTCTTTATCCGACTGGAAATTTTTTTTTAGCATAACATAAGCTATGCCGCCCCCCAGTATAAAACCGGCTATCAGGGCTATTGCAACTTGAACAAAATCCACCTTCAATGCCTCCTTTAAATTTTTATAATAAACAAAATAAATATTGGGAATAATATATTTTAAAGGAAGCAATTATGCGCGTTTATAAAACAAAAAATCGGATTGAAATAATAAATTTTATATTTGACAAAAAATATTTATATGATTATCTATAAATTTGTCCAAATAAATTTTTTTTATAATTATTTTCAATGTATTTATATTAAAACCTTCCGGCTCTAAATTATAGTAATACACGTCGGTTCCAATCCTTGAAATTGGCATAAATTGTTCCCGTAAAAATATATATATTCAAACAAAAATCACGTATAATCTTTTGCATTTATTATATTTATGCGTAAGATAACATGATTTTCAATTATTGTAATATTATCATTTATTTTTTTTTTTGTCAAATATAATTTTGTAAAAAAATTAAAAACTTGACATTATGATGGTATTCTTATACTATTAACCTGAAACCTGTATTAGAATTTTGAAAAATTGGCGGAAGTAAGGAAAAACATTGATTTTGCGCGTTTTTTCAAAAGCATTAATTTTTTACTTGGCAGTTTTCAGGTTTTTAGAAGTTTTAACAAGCGCGCATATTAGGTTTTGAAAAACTTCACTTTACATTTAATGCATTATCCGGGATAAAAAACAATCCGCGGATTGTTTCCGCGGATTGTTTCCGCGGATTGTCGGAGAGGAACGTTATAATTTATTGGAGGGGTTATGGTAACTATACTAAAAAACGAAGATGAAAAAAAATTAGTTACCCCGGTTGAATTTGCGCCTATAAGCGATACGGCAATCGAACTAACCAACAGGGATATCGGAATATACGTGGATTTGCCCAAAGAAATCGTAGTCGAGCTTGGAAAAACCAAAATGACCCTGCGGGAAATACTGGAGCTTGACATAAGCGAGGTTATTGAACTTAATAAACAAGCCGGAGAATCGGTGGATATTTTTGTTGACGGCGAATTAATAGCAAAAGGCGAAGTGGTAATTATCGACGATAAATTCGGAGTGCGCATTACCGAAATAGTCCGTATCACTGATATTGAAAAAAAGATAATCTGATTCCGAATACTAATCCGCGTTCGTATAAAAGCCAATATTTTTCAAATTATTAATTTCGATTAAATATATTTTCGATAAAGCGGCGTTATCTATCTCGCCTGTTGTTTATTTTTATATTTCAATTTTTCATATTTTAAAATGCGGCGTTTGTTATTTATTCATATACTTTTAATCTTTTTGGCGGTTAATAATAAAACCGGAATCTGTTCCGAAGAAAATAATTTTCTCAATTCCGCAAGTTCCTGTTATTACAATAAAAAATATATAGACGCGATAACCATACTCAACGCGAATTATAATTCTTTAAAACCAAAAGAAAAATTTCTGCTGGGTATGAGTTTAAAAAATATAAACGAATTGGCGAACAGCGAATCTGTTTTTAAAGAAATTCTCGACTCAAGCGTTTTACTCAAGCCTTTAATACAATTTCATCTCGGAGATATAAAAAAGAAACAAAAAAAATACGCGGAATCAAACGATTATCTGTTAAAACTTTTTAATTCCGGCGCGGCTAAATTTCCAAGACTCGAAAAAGAAACTCTTTTTAAAATATCGGAAAACTTCAATCATTTGAAAGACTGGAATTCTTCGGAGAAATATTACAAAATATTAATGGAAAAACACGTCAACGATTATTCGTATTACAAAGACGTTTTTCTGAATATTCCCGTCAAACCTGATATTATGCTTGAAATATTCAGGATAAAATATTCAAAAAAAAATTTCGAGGAAGGATTTGCGGTTCTTGAAGAAATTATAAACAAGTATTCTTCCTCTGACGCGGCGTTTGCCGCCGTAAATATTCTCGACCGCAATTCTTCGATTTTTTCGGCTAATATAAATGCGGCATTAAAGTTCAAGATTGCCAAAATAAAAATGAACAAAGGTCAATTTTCAGGCGCGGCAAGTTTATTCAAAGAAATATTCGACGAGCACATACAAAAAAACGCTTTAGAACAGATTCAGGAAACGGTTTATCTTCTGGGGTTGTGTTATTACAAATTAAGAACAAAAGAAGGATACGGTCTTGCCAATCAATATTTTGAAATGATAAACAAATATTTTCCAAATTCAAATTTTGCGCCGCAATCTTTATTTTACAGAGGAATAATCGAACAAAAATCCGACAACATTGACTCCAAACTGGCGTTTATGTATGAAATCATAAATAAATTTGACAATGCGTATTACAGTTACTCGGCATTTATGGAATTGATTGAATACTATTCCGAAAAAAACGACATTCCCGCGATAAACTCGTTATTCTCTCAAGCGCTCGAGTATTTCAACTCAAAAAAACAAAACGAATATCTGATAAAATCCTTATGGCAGTCCGCATTTTACGCTTATAAACATTTCAATTATCCGAACGCTCTTGAACTGATGAATCTCTTAAATGAAAAAATTCCGTTAAACGACAAGGACGAATTATTAAAAACTTATTTTTGGCTTTATAAAATCAATGAAAAATTATCGAATACGAAAACCGCGCTTGAATACGCTGAAAAAATAGCCGCCTCTGAAGATTATAACAATTATCATTATTGGAGAATTCTTGAATTGACCGGAATAAATTCTAAAACCGGTTTTAAATTTCCCTTAAAATCAGTTTATCAGATGACAGAAGAAAATTTAATTAAAGAGCTTGAAACAATCGCTAATAATAACGATTTGTTTTCTATACTCGCCTCAATAAAAGATTTTAAAAATCTCGAACTCGTTTTAGAAGACAATCAAACCGCCGCTCCCGATTATAAAAAATTAAAGCTTTTAATGTTGTATTTAAATAAATCGTTTAACGAATCGATATCGTATGTTTCAAATTTTAAAAATCAGGAAAAAAATGAACTCGCTCAATTTCTTTATCCTGAAGCGTATAAATCTTATATCGAAAAATACTCCGGCATATATGAAATCGAAACGCCGCTTCCTTTCGCCATAATGCGCGAAGAAAGCAGATTTTCTTCGTCTGTCGTATCCTCCGCGGGAGCTATCGGGTTAATGCAGATAATGCCGAAAACAGGCAAAGACATAAGCTCTAAAATCAACGTCAGAAATTTTAAAGCCGACCTTCTTTACGAGCCGTCCTATAATATTCAATTCGGCGTCTACGAATTAAAACGCTTATACGATAAATGGTTTAATATGTTAAAAGACAAAACCGCGGCTCTCGCTTTTACGATAGCTTCGTATAATGCGGGCGAAACCGCAGTAAGAAGATGGAAACCTATTTTATTCGATAAATACTCCGACGTGGATTTGTTTATGGAATCGATTCCATATAAAGAAACGAGGGGATATGTCAACCGGGTTTTACGAAGCTATTATATTTATAAAACTCTGGAGGAAAAGTAACTTAACGGGAACACTTTTAAAAAGTTCTACACTCCCCTTTTATAGAAAAAAAACAAATAACTAAAAAAACGCTTGAAAATTCAAAAACATAGTTATTATTGATAAATATGACATTCGCAATAGAACATAAACGCGTAAAACAAAAATATATTGGCGAAGTAACGAGTTATTCTGATAGATTTTATATAATTGTTTGAATTGAGAAAGATAAAATTATTTTTATGAATGACAATAAAACCAAATATGTAACCGAAGTATCCAGAAAACAAAAAGATATTTTTAAATTATTTACAATAACCCCGCCTTTATAACATAGCTATTAAACTCTGGACAATTTGGATTAAAAAGCAAAGGAAAAATGCAAAAACCGCTAAAGTTTTTTGACGAAGATAACATTGTACTTTCATCTTTTTTTGACTTTCAAAATTTTTATTGACAAGTTCATCCGTAACATTATTCGGTTTTGATTCAGAATATACTTATTGAGTAAATTGCCAATTTTTTTTCCGACAGGACTTGCTCCAGTTAGAAACTAAGAACATTGCTTAGCTTACTGAAATCCGCTTTTAAAATTTAATTTTTAGAATTTATACAATACGCTGAATATATGCGAATTTTTTAAATCGCCGAAATCCGAATATGAATAATCGACCGTGAGTTTTGAGAATGTCGCGCCAAAACCCAATGTTATACCGGACGATAATTCATTGAAATCATTATAACCAGCGCGAAGCGAATAATTTTTGAAAAACTCCAAATCCACGCCAGCATTTAATCTGTATTTATCATTTGTCATTAACACATTATCTATTGTTGGAATTATGCAAAGATATTCGGTGGCGTCAAACCTCGAACTAATTCCGAATCTTCCGGTCAAAGGCAATTCTTCTCTTTCTCTATCAAATTTCATTTTCGAACCTATATTGGAAACCGTAAACCCAAATAATATCGGAGTTTCTTTAATTTCTTGCGTCATCTGCCAACCGATATCAAATGCAACAGCAGTCGCTTTTGAATCTTTGATTTGAGATTTTATATATTTTAAGCTGCCGCCGAAACTGCCATTCTTCTTCCATTCAACTGCGTAACTAAAACTTATAGCGTAATCTTTTGCGCTAAATCTTCCGGTATTCTGATGGCTTGTCGGGTCAATGATTAATGTTCCGTCAAAATCCCCGTTGTCAAGAATGTTCGCAGCAAGACCAATGTTGTGTTTGTTTTTTAATTTATGCGTTATGCCGAGATATTGCTGATTCACATCCTGAAAATAATTATTGTGAGCGAACAATATTTCAGTTTTCTCGGTTTTGGCTATACCTGCCGGATTCCAGTATAATCCGTAGACGCCTTCGGCTAACGCCGTGTATGCGCCGCCGAGCGCAGTCGGTTTCGCGCCTATCGGAACGCCTAAAAATAATCCCGATATAGTAGTCTTGTCTGTCCATGCATTACCGGCAAGAATAAATAATGCGCAAATTGATGTCATTAAAATTTTTCTTAAATTCATTTCATCATACCTCTTTATAAAAATTTTTCCCGCGATTTTACGCGGATAAACGCGAATTAATCGACAACCGCGAATGCGGTTGAATTTCACATAACCGCAGGCATCCTACGCGTTGCGCAGAAATAAGACCTGCGGAAAAACGCTTTTACTATCGGCTCTCAACCCTGACGGGATTGAATTTCACACGATATTTTTTTTACGCAATTTATTCTTTGAATTTCGACCCTTTCAGGGTCGTTCGTTTTTTTTGCCCTTCTCGTTCCGTAGGTTTTCCTGCGCTTTGCGCAGTTCACCTACGGCTATGTGAATTTCAAACCTTTCAGGGCCGCTATTTGATTTCACATTTTTCCATTTCGCGTTTTTTTCGTTTTCATTCAATCGACAACCGCGAATGCGGTTGAATTTCACATAACCGCTTGCATCCTGCGCGTAGCGCAGGCGCAAGCCTGTGGAAAGACGCTTCAACCATCGGTTCTCAACCCTGAAAGGGTTGAATTTCACGCGATATTTTTTTACGCAATTTATTCTTTGAATTTCGACCCTTTCAGGGTCGTTTCCCGAATCATCGTTATTTCATTTTGTTTCCATAGATTTCATCTACGGTTATGTGAATTTCGACCCTTTCAGGGTCGCTAATCGTCTTTATGTTTTTCTTTTCGTTCCTCGGCGCTCTGTTCTTTGCGCTCTGTACTCTGTCAATTCGCTAATCCGTCAATCCGCTAATTACTCTTCCACTCTTTCACTCACCTTATCACCGCAGCTTTCTTAACTACAGTCTGACCCGCGCCTTTGATCACTATAAAATATGTTCCGCTGCCGACTTTTCTACCTCTATCGTCGCAAGCGTCCCAGATTG
>DAINAU010000065.1:14296-22365 GCA_036733285.1 bacterium | reverse complement strand
TTTTTTTCAATATGGTATCAGATTCGTTCCCCTGACTTCGGGTTGTCTGAATTTTTACTTGGCAGTTTTCAGGTTAATGCATTATCCGTATTTAAATCAATAAAATGCTTTGCTGCATTTTATGGGCGCGACTAAGTTTTTCAAATCCTTGATTCTATAAAATAACGGTTTTTTAAAAATGCCTGAACAGTAACTTTTTTTAATAAATAATTTTATTTTCCGGTATTCTTCTGATTTTAACAAGAGCATAACCGAACGATTCCTTCTGCGGAAATACCGGAGCTGATTTAAAATTTTCCGGAATGCTCATTTTCTCAATATTTATTCGCAAATCAGTTTCATTATACGGATAAGACATAACCAAATTATTTGCGATTTTGCCGGCTTCAATCCATTCTTTGTTTCTAACGAATGTAAATCGGCAATATTGTATAACTAAAATCAACATTATGAAACAACCCGTTAAAAATCTGAGTTTATTCAATAAAGTTAAGTTTGTTTTCCATTTATTTTTATAAAAGAATAAAGCGTATATCATTAATCCGGTAAATGGAATGACAGTTATTAATCTGCGGCTGCCCGCTCCAAAACAAGCGGCAAAATCAAGATCCCATACGGGCAATAAATTAACAAATAGCCAGACAAGCGCAAGTAGAAAAGGATGTTTTTTATCTTTGCGGAAAATCCCCAAAAAAGCCGAGGCGAATATTACCAAAACTGATAGCCCAGCCAAATCAAGATATTTCACGCGAGCAATATTTCCAAAAATAATATAATATATTTTAGGAAACAATAATTTTGTCCAAGATTTATAAGCTAAAAACCACAAAGAATTCGATTTGATTATATTATAATAATTATTTCTATTGGAATAACCAAGAGCATCCGATAACACGGAAATTCTAACCGCAAAATATACGGCTATAATTAGTATGATTATAAATAAAGTTTTATAATCTTTTTTTTGAAATATCAACATTGAAAAAACAGCCAACAATGGAAATACTAATGATTTTTCAATCAATAATAATGAAATTGTAAATAATAAAATGGAGACGAATATATGTTTTGATTTGCCGGTTTTATAGTAATTGATTATAAAATAAAACGCCCAGATAAATAACGCGGGGTTTTCAATATCAGGACGCGCGGCAGCCCAAGAAACGGCTTCAACCATTGCCGGATGACATAAAGTTAGAGAAGCGGCGGCTATTCCGCAAAAATAACTTTCCGTTAATTTTGAAAACGCAAATAACACGGAGACAATAAAAATAACAAATGAAACGAAGTTATGCCAGTAATAAATTTTCGGATTGAAACCTCCTAAAAAATAATCTATCGCCAAACTTATTTTAAAGAAAGGACGGTAATATTTTTCAGGAGAATTAGTGGAATTTGTATTTAAAAAAAATGAGTTTAATGTTTTTTTGAATGTCCATTTTTCAATATGCCAATAATCGTCGGCTTTAAAATTCTGATTTGAAAAACTACCGTATAAAAAAAGCGTTGCAATAGGTATTGACAAAACGAAAAAATAAATCGGTTTGATATATTTCATTTTTTTATAATTTGAAAATCGGACGCCGCGTTATTCGCGCAATTTTTTAAAATTCTAATGCAGTTTTCGAGGCAATGCGGTTTCGGAACTAATCCCTGCAATATATTTTAAAAGACAACCCGGATATAGACGGAGAAATAGATTTCGAATTAACTGTAATAGAATCCGACGAATCAAAAATGTTGTAAAGAATTTGTCCGTCAGGATAATTAAGTTTCAAATTAAGAGAAACGTTTTGTTTATTATTGGAAGCGGTGTTCAGAATGATTACCGCCTCAGAATCGCCGGAATATCTTGAGTAAGCGTAAATTCCGGCTGACTGCTCCGATTTAAGTTCCTGAAATTCGCCCGTTTTTATAAAGCCGTATTTGGAACCGGTTAGTTTGCCGTTGATGTTTTTTATAAATTGATAAAGCTGATGACCGGCGTCAAAATTGTCTCCGGCTGAAGGGCCAAACTCGAATTGACCGTCCCACATATCCTCTCTGACATAACCGTCTCCGTAAGACGTATTCAGTTTATAACCGTCGAATCCTTGTTCGGTTCCGTAATAAATACAGGGTATTCCGGGATAAGACGACATAAACAAATACGCAAGTTTTAATTGGTCTTCATAACCGGAAGGATTGGAAACATAATTAAATTCGTCGATTTTTCTCGAATTGAATCTGTCGAGATCATGATTGTCAAAAAAAGTGACAAGTTTGTTATGAGTAGCGGAATCGTAATATCCAATATTAGCTCTGCGCTCGGATATTAAATTCGTTGCGCCTGAATTTTTAAATACTTCAAGAATAGTTGTTTTCATAGGAAAATAAGTCAGGGATTCAAACAAGTATTTATCGGGATTGTGTTTTGTTCCCGTATATATTCCCGCTTTTGAATCGTCATAGTCGCTCCAAACCTCTCCAAAAATAAAAAAATTAGATTTGCCGATTTTAGCGCATTCGGATTTGACGTAAGGAATAAAATATTCCCAGAAAGAAAAATCGACGTGCTTTGTAGTGTCGATTCTAAATCCGTCGCAATCGGTTTTAAGAATCCATAGCGTATAAATATAAGACAATATTTTTTGAACTTCGGGATGTTCTGTTTTGAAATCGTCAAGACCTGAAAAATCTCCTTTAACCCCTTCTATTGGATCGTCCCAACCTGAACCGATGTCTCCGTAATTATGAAAGAACTCAAGATTCGCAAGATAAGAAGGCCGGTGTTTTAAGGATTCGTCCGAATATTTCAAAGCATATCCGTTTGGATAATTCCAAGTGTAATTGTTTTCATAGTTTGAAATCAAATCTGCGGAATGATTTACAATGACGTCGAAAATCACGGAAATTCCGCGTTTATGCGATTCGCGGACAAGTTCTTTATATTTTTCAATATCTCCGAAATGCGGGTCTATTTCCTTGAAATCCATAATATGATATCCATGATAAGAAGGTTTGTTTTTTAAAATTGGAGTTATCCATAAAGCCGTAATGCCGAGCTCTTGAATATAATCGAGTTTATCTATAATGCCTTGAATGTCGCCGCCATGAATTTTTCCCTTATCCGAAGGATCGAAAATATCGCCTGCGTTTAAAAGATTTATCGAAGCGTCTCCGTCGTTGAATCGGTCAATCATTATAAGATACATAACCTTATTTCGCCAATCGGAGGGCGAGGCTGAAAAACAAGCGGAATCGAATACGTCTATTTTAAAGGAACCTGCAGCCGCGGAAGTTTTCACGGAATTTCTCGCGGTAAATCCCACGGTAAATTCGCCCGTATCAGAGGCGCCCGGATTTATAAAAAATTTTTTCCCTGAATTATCAAAACTTACAAAATCCGGTTTAGTATCGATTGTAATATTTATTAAATCACTGCCGTTATAAGAAATATTCAGAGGATAATAATTAATCGCGCCGGTAAAAACGTATGTATCGTATAAATTATTTATATGTATTACGGGGAAAGCCGGAGATTTTTTTTGATCGCCGCAACCGGAAATAAAACAAAAAAGAGCGAAAACCAATATAAGATTAAAATTTAAAAGGAAATACGATTTGAATAATTTCATTACGGTTACCCGAATAAAACTGGGACAAACAGTCCAAACGAAGAAAGAAGAGCCGCAAATAAAAAGAAAATAACCGTATAAATTACTAATTCTATTTTTTCATTTTTATCCATTTTATTGAACTCCGATAAAATAAAAATTAAATCCGTATCCCTGTTCTTAACAACGAAAATTTCGGACTGATTTCCCTTTATAATTTTTGGGTTAAACGTCTGATTCTTTCGTCAAGAGCCGGATGCGTTGAGAAAACGCTGACTTTTGAGGTATTGCTGATTTTTAAAGTCGCGACCGATTTATGCGCGGGGTCTATCAGATCGATGGTATTTTTTAAGGATTCGAGCGCGTGAATCATATTTCCTCTTCCCGCAAAAACAGCGCCGCCTGCGTCGGCTTTAAATTCGCGTTTTCTTGAAAAATAAGCGACTATAACGCTGCCCAATATGCTGAATACTATAACAAAAACAATAACGCAAATAAAATGTATTATGGGCGACGGTTGAGAACTTTCATCGTTATCGCGTTTGCTTAAAGCCGTACTCGCCGCCCAAGCCGCTATTCTTGATAGAAAAATAACGAATGTATTAACCACGCCTTGCAGCAAAGTCATAGTTACCATATCTCCGTTTGCGATATGAGCTATTTCGTGTCCGATAACGCCTTTTACCGCTTGAGAGTCGAGTTTTCTCAATAATCCCGACGATACCGCGACTAATGCGCTTGATTTTGACGGACCTGTGGCAAAAGCATTCACTTCTTCGCTGTCATAAATTCCGACTTCGGGAACCTTGGGAAGCCGCGCGGCTCGCGACAATTCCGAAACCATATTGTAAAGCATACTTTCGTCATAACTTGCTTTAGCGGGGTCTATCGTTTTTACGCCCATCATCATTTTCGCAAAAAATTTACTGAACAACAAAGAAATAAAAGAACCCGCGAATCCCACTACCGCCGAATAAATCAATAACGCGCCGTAATCAATTCCGTATTGGGTTAAATATCCGCGCACTCCGAGAATTGAAAGAGTTATCGATATCGTAATTAAAACAAGTATGTTCACAATTATAAATAAAAATATTCGTTTAGCCATCGCCATAAAAATTTCTCCTTATTCGATAAATCATATATCAAATAATTTTCGTCCGAATCAACATATTAAAAAAAAATACGTTTATTGTCAATATTATTTTTTATTCGATTAATTTCAATTCGATTAATTCTTTCTCAAACAAACTGAAATTCTCGGGAATTATTTCTCCGTATAAGATTCTTTTAGGATTAACATTGTAATGAGTTTTAAGATAATTCTCGATATTTTTTACCCTTCTTTTAAATAAAACGTCTATATGAGCGAGATTTGCTTCTTTTAAAGTGGTGGCGAATTTCAATTCGATTTTATAATTCTTTTTTTTGTCAGCGAGAAGTTTGTCGCCAACTGAATTTAATGCGTTTAAAGCGTTCAAGTTTAATTGAGACGAATTATAATCGAATTGAATTAAAAAATAATTCTCATCTTTAGAATCAAAGGGCTTTAAAAATAAGGCAAAAGGCGACAATATGGTTTTACCGATTATTTTCCATACCGCTTTTGAATAACTAAATTCCATATCGTCGATTCTTCCTTTCACCGGAATTTCAAGTTTAACGGTTCCGTTCTTATCTTTAAGTTTTTTCAATGCAAACTCGAGAGGCAAGTCGAATATGTCGTTTATTTTTTTTATTTCGGGATTATGGAGCGACAATTTTGTGTTAGAATTTATCTCTGTGTCGCTTAATTCCGTATAATTTTCAATATCGGATTTTCCGATAAGAAATCTGTATCCGGTATAATCTTTAAAATATGGATTGAAGTTTGGAAGCGACAAATTTTTTACGGAAAAATTCGTCGAAAAATTCCGCGCGTTTTTATAGTTTAGAAAACCTACGAGCGAGCCGGCTCCGTTGACAAGCGAATTAAATTCCGCATCCGCGAAAAACTTTTCTCCGTCGTATTCAAAACTGTTGGTTTTAACGAATACGCTGTCAAACGAAATTGAGAGCGTATCGTTTTTTAATCCGATTTTAAAAATCATATTTGAATTTTTAAACGTTAAATCTTTTATAAAAATCGAATAGTTTTCATTGTTTCGCGATACCCCGATATTTTTGGGTGTAGTTTCCGTATCTTTAGAAGCGAAATTATTATTAATCGTGTCTCCTCCGGTTTTAATCTGATAATCGGTTTTAAGATAAAAATGGTTGGCTTCGATTTTTTTTATATCCAAAATTTTTTTTAACGAACTGAATTCGGAAATTTCAATATTCAAATTTCTAAAACCGGAGGTATAATTTTGATAATCCAATGTTCCGTTCAAACAATTTAATGCGCATTCAAAATCAAAATCCTTAAATTGACGGTAAATAGAGCCTTTCATAAATCCCGAACAATTCAAGCCGTAGAGACTGGCTCCGGAAAAGGTTTTAACGGCGTTTTTTAAAACGGTTAAATCAATATTATCGGCGTTAACGCTGAAATTAATATTTTCCGATTTCATATTCAAACCCGCATAACCCTTCATTTTGCCGCGGTTGATTCCGCATTCGAATAAAATATTGATTTTAGCGCTGTTATTAGTTATTTCAGAAATTTTCATAGAAGCGTTATTCAAAATTAGTTTATCCGAATCAAAAGCGATTTCGATATCTGAATTGGTAAATTCAACGTTTTTAAAAGAATAATTTTTTTGGAAATCTTCGGCTGATATAAACCCGTTTTCTTTGGGTTTGCTTTTTTTATCGTCTTGAAATAAATAATCGAGATTGGTTTTTCCTTCCTTAATAGACAATTTTAATTTCAATCCGTCAATTTTCAAATAAGAAACGTCGATTATGTTTTTTTTTAAAATATTCCAAACGGCAAGATTAATTCTTATTGTTTTAATTTCGATTTCGGGTTTTGATTTCGCGTTCAGGATTTTTAAATCCGAGATTTTTATTTCTCCGCTTCGTATGCTGAAATCAATATCTCCGACTTTTATTTGCCGGTTATATTCTTTGAATTGATTTTTCAGATAATACGGAAGAATTTTTGATATATATGGAATATTATCGATTGAAGATATTAAAATAATAACGAATATCAATAATATTTTTTTTAATAAAACTACGGAACTCATACTTTTTTTGCGGAATTTATTTGCCTGAATAATAGTCTCGGAATATTTCCTGAATCTGTTCGGTCAAAAATGTTTTAAAATAAATTATCAATTATTGCGTTTAAATCCTTGTCGCCTCTTCCCGATAGGCAGACTACAATATTTTTGTTATTATTTTTTTTGCAATACTTCAGACAGTATGCGAATGCGTGCGCGCTTTCAAGCGCTGGAATTATTCCCTCGGTCAAACTCAATAATTTAACCGCTTCAAGAGTTTCTTTATCGGTTGCAGAAACATAGTCGACAATTTTTTTATCTTTTAAAAAAGAATGAACCGGACCTACCGCCGGATAATCAAGTCCGGCTGAAATTGAATACGGTTCAATAACCTGACCGTTAGCGTCCTGAAGCAAATAAGTATAGCTTCCGTGTAAAACGCCGGGTTTCCCTTTTATCAATTTAGCGGAATGCTCGCCGGTCGAAATGCCTTTGCCTCCGGCTTCAACTCCATAAAATTCCATATCAAGTTTTTTATCGATAAAATGTTTAAATATTCCTATCGCATTGCTTCCGGCTCCTACGCAGGCGATTATCGCGTCGGGGTCTTTTTTTATTTTTAAACGAATTTGATTATATGTTTCTCTGCCAATCACGCTTTGAAAAAACGATACTATTTCAGGAAAAGGATATGGTCCGATAACCGACCCTAAAATATAATGAGTCGTTTTATGCGAAGCGACCCAGTCTTTCATCGCCTCGTTCACTGCGTCTTTTAAAGTCATATTTCCCGATTCTACCGGTATAACCTCTGCTCCGAGAAGCTTCATTCTCTGAACGTTTGGATATTGCCGGGCAATATCGGTTTTTCCCATATACACGGCGCATTCAAGATTAAGCAACGCGCAGGCTGTGGCGGTGGCAACTCCATGCTGTCCCGCTCCGGTTTCGGCAATAACTCTTTTTTTTCCAATTTTTTTTGTTAGCAGCGCCTGACCTAAAGCGTTATTTAGTTTATGCGAACCGGTATGGCATAAATCTTCGCGTTTGATAAAAACGCGGTTTGTTCCGCAACATTTTTTAGAGAATCTCTCTGCAAAATATAAAGGCGTGGGTCTGCCAACATAGTCCTTTAGATAATTGTTGTATTCAGAAATAAAATTTGCATCGGTTTTATACTTGAAAAAAAAATCTTCAAGTTCGGTTAAAGCGGGAAGAAGTATTTCCGGCGCGAATTTCCCGCCATATCTGCCGAAATACCATTTTTTATTTTTCATAGACGTTTTTTAAAATGTTATAACAAAATAATTCAGCGCTAAACGCG
>DAINAU010000065.1:0-14196 GCA_036733285.1 bacterium | reverse complement strand
AAAGAGCGAAATCTGCGCTCTTCGAATAATTCAAACTAAACGCGAAAGAGCGAAATCTGCGCTCTTCGAATAATTCAAACTAAACGCGAAAGAGCGAAAAGCTTCCTTTCTTTTTATTTTTGAAATTTAACGAGAATATGACTGTCAAGTTTATCTTCGATTAAATTGTTTTTAAAATTTTCCCATCTCTCCGATTTTATCAAATCTCGTTTTAACGAAGTTTTATCTGTTTTATAATTTATCGCTAGTTTTTCGAGTTCCGCGTTAATTTCTTCTTCTGATAACTCTATTTTTTCCAATTCGACTAATTTGAGTTTTATCAAGTATTCTTTAATAGAACGAATCGCGTTATTTTTATTGTTTTCAAGCCATTCGTCAGGCGTTGTTTTTAGCAAATCATAAAAAGAATCTTTCTTCATATTATACATTTCAAAATTCTTTTCCATTGAATCGCGTTGGTGGAGATTCATATTATCAATCATACTTAAAGGCGCGTCAATTTTTACTTTTTCAATTATTTTGCCGAAAAAATCGTTTAAGGCGTTATTTTCTTTGTCCTGCTTTTTTTGAATAGACAATTGATTTTTAATGCTGTTTTTCATTTCTTCTACGGATTGATAATCCATTTTTTTAGCGGTTTCTTCTGTAATATCCGGGAATTTTTCTATTTGAACTTTTACTATTTCAACGCTAACGTCCGCTGTTTTTCCGGCTAAAACCTCGCTTTCTACCGTATTGTTAAAATCGTATTTGAATTCTAATTTATCTCCTTTTTTGCAACCTAATACGCGGTTGTTGATTTCATCGAGTATCAGTATTTTCACATCGCTTTTTGGAACGACTTTGTTTCTGACGTTTAACGGATAATCCTTAATGTTTAATGATTGAATTTCTGCGCCTTCGGCGTCTTTGCCTGTTAAATTAAAATATACCGTATCGTTGACCTCTATTATTCCGTCTTTATCCGCGAATTCCGTAAGACGTCGTCTTTTAATTATCTGTTTTATTTCATCATCGACTTCATTATCGCTTATTTCGTAATTTATTTTTTCAATGGAGATATCTGAATAATCTTCGGGTTTAAGTTCGAATTCAGGATATTTTTCAAATTCGATATCCATAATAAATGGTTTGCCTTCTTCAACTTCAATTTTGATTATTTGAGGATAACCGTATACATTAATCTTATTTTCTTCAAAATATTTGCTTATCAGCTTTTTGGAATATTCTTCTTTGAAAGTCGCCAGAACGTAAGGCATAGCTCTCTGCCTCAATAAATTTTCAGGCGTTTTGCCTTTTCTGAATCCAGGCAGCGCTATCTCCTTGCCTACGCTTTTAAACGCCAATTTGAATTCGTCTTTGAATTCTTCAAACGGAACTTCAAACCTCAATGATATTTTTGAATTTTCAAGTTTAGTTTCTTTTACGTCCATTTAATTATACCTCGTTTTTAATCTGCTCAGAATCAATTTATCAGGTTTGATCTAAATGTTTCATCAGGATTTATTTATTTTTAAATCCTCTTGACTTCATAAATATAAATTTATTCAACGTCCTGAAAAATTATCTGCAATAATTTTAATCTTACATATTATATTTATTTTTTTTTTATAGTCAATATAAAAATTCGGCGAATAAAAGTTTTTAGTTTTGAGCCCGGTCAGGCAAAAAACAGAAAGAAGCTGATTGACAAACAATCTGTTTTTGATATATAATTTCGCTCTAAATTAATTGATTTTCATATTTAAATAAGTATTATTTTCTGAAGATAATTATGCTGGTTATTTCAAGTTTGCTTATTAGTTTCTCGAAATCCCTGCAAATTATGACTATTAATGACTAAACCTAAAAAAAATAAGGGTTTTATTCAAAATATCAAAAAAACATAGTCATAATTATTCCGACTAAAAACAGATTTTTTTCAATAAACAAAACCATAGCGTCATTAGCGGCGCAAACATATAAAAATTTTGAAGTCATAGTCGTCAATGACGGTTCTGATTATGAATACGCTATTGACCCTGTTTTTTTTGAAAGTTTAAATTTGAAAATTATAGATAATATTAAAGAAAGGACGCTCAGGCGCAAGGAACACAGGAATTGAAAAATCTTCTTCTGAATATTTAATTTTTTTGGACGACGATGATACGTTTGAAAAAATTATTTACAAAATATATTTGAACAAATCAACCTTAACGAAAATTTTGACGCTGATATTCTCTATACAAATTACAATATCGCATCGCTTGTTTTCAATGAAAAAAATTATTGTGAAACCAAAAATGAATTTTTTGAAACGCCAGAATTTACTCCTGAATTATTGGCGGCAAAGAATTTTATTCCTATAATCTCCGCTGTTTTCAAAAAAATTTGTTTTGTTAATATAAGTTTTAATCCGCTTCTTAACTGTATAGAAGACTGTGAACTTTTTATAAATCTATATTCTCGGAAATTTAAATTTAAAAAGCTGAATATTAAAGGAGCAACTTATTGTTTCCGCAACGATAGAACAAACTCAACTTCTTCTGAATTCGATATTTTTTTTAAATATTCAAAATAAAAAAATTAAATATCCGCAACATAAAAATCAATATCCGTTTGATGTTTGCGTTAATTATTTAATCGGATTTTGTTTACTTATTCCAAAAAATATTTTTGTTGAAATTGGCGGCTGGGATGAAGATTTTAAAATTGGTAATTTTGAAGACACATTTTTATCTTTTAAAGTAAGATATTTGTTGAATAAAAAATTAGCTGTTTCGGTAAAATCTAATGTTGATCATTTGAATCCGGGAACTACTTTTAAAAAAAATAACATTGATTATATTACAACATATAACGAAAATAAAAAATTATTTCTTGATAAAATTATGCGGCTCGGAATTAAATTGAATTTCGATGACCAAAAAATTTTAGAAATTAATGGTTAAACAAAAATAATGATGTGAAAAAATGCGAAACGCAAACTTACGCGTCCTTATTTTTTTCTATTATTTCGGACGATATAATGTCCGAATTTCGATTTTAAGGCTCAGGCGTCGATTTGTTGAGCAATGTAAATGTAATGAATGTTAAGGAATGACCCCTTATCAAGGAATGACCCCTTATATTCATCCGCGTTCGCGGTTGCAAATTATTGAAACTTTTTGTTTTTTTTGACGATACTGTTTTAGTTTAAATTTTAATATTCAGTTGACAAAATTTTATTAATAAAATATATTTCAAATATGGAAAATTTTGGGTTTATTCAATTTTTTATCGTTTTATTTCTATCGATTCTTATAGTTTTTTTACTGAGAAAAATGTCCAACGCCGGTCATTTTACATTTACCGACCATTTTAGGTGTTCAAATAATTTTTATCATGTTTTTACTAAAGAAGAAATAGAATATTCTTACGGCAAAGGGAAAAAAATATATTTGTGCCCTAAAACCGGATGCGGCGGAGTTTTAAAACTTTATGAAATAATTACCGACGAAGAATATAAAGAACTCCAGCGATTGAAATATTTTGACGAATAAATTCTTTTAGCTTGCCTTCAAAAAAAAACCGGAGAATAAAAAAGTGATTCAAGATAATAAAAGCGAAAATAACAACCAATCGGCGAATTGGAATTTTATTAAACCTTACATATTCCAATATAAAAAGTTGATAATCGTTTCGATTATATTTATGTTGTTGTTTTCTTTAACGAGCCCTTTGCAATTATGGATTTTAAAACCTTTTGTCGACCACCTGTTTCAAAAAAATAACGCGGAAACTTCAGAATTTAGAGTTTCCGGAAAAACAATAAATAAAATAAGAGAAACCTCGAAAAAATTTTACTTATCAAAAATATTTCCTCTGCAAGTTAAAAATGAAATAAAAACAAAATTAACCAGAGGTTACAGAATTGATAAAAAAAATATTTTCATATTTATTTCGGTATATCTTATTGCTATTTCATTTTTAAAAGGGTTTTTTAAATTCTGCCATAGTTTTACTTTGATTTACGCGGTAGGTTCGATTATAAAAGACGTTAGAATTAAAATGTATGAAAAAATTTTAAATATGCCTTTCAAGTTTTATTCGACCCGTAAAGCCGGAGATTTGCTCTCGAGATTTACTAACGACATTTCATCGCTTCAATCAACTCTTTCTCACGTAATAATTCAGACGATTGAAAAACCGGCAGAAATCTTGTTTTTAACGTTTTTTGTTTTCTGGTTGTCATGGAAACTTTCATTAATCGCATTTACTATAGTTCCTATAGCCGGATTTATAATTTATTATTTCGGCATAATGATTAGAAAATATATCCGCCGGATACAATTGAAAATAAGCGATATTACCCAATATCTTCAGGAAAGCATTTATGGAATAAAAGTTATTAAATCTTTCACTGCGGAACAAAATCTATCCTCCAAATTTTCAAACGAAAACGAAATATATTTTAAACATAACGTCAAATCATGGAAACTTCAACTGCTGTCGTCCCCGATAATAGAATTATTTACTATGATAGGGGTAATAGCGGTTTTATGGGCGGCTCTATATTTTTCTAAAAACGATAACATCACCAGCGGAACAATCGTAGCTTTTATCGCGGCATTAATGACAATGTATAAACCGATAAAAGAATTAACTCAATTAAACGTCAATTATCATCAGATTACCGTTATACTCGATAGAATAACCGAAATAATAAACGTAAAGAACGATATAACTTCGCCTGAACAGCCCGTAGAATTGGAAAAACTAAATAAAATGGTAACTTTCAATAACGTTTGTTTTTCTTATTCGCCGTCCGACAAGGAAACTTTAAAAAATATTTCTTTCGCCGTTAACGCGGGAAAAACAGCGGCTATAGTAGGTCCGAGCGGAACCGGCAAGACTACGCTTGTAAATCTGCTTCCGAGATTTTACGATGTTACATCGGGGATTATTTCTTTTGATAAAATAAATATAAAAAATTATTCGCTGCAATCTCTGCGCAGGAATATCGCGATTGTCGAACAAGAAGTTTTTTTATTTAACGACAGCATAAAAAATAATATATGTTTTCCGGACGCAAAACCCGATATGGAAAAAGTAATAGAATCTGCTAAGCTTGCAAACGCATACGATTTTATAATGCGGATTCCGGAAAATTTTGACGCCAAAATCGGAGATAGAGGGCAAACTCTTTCGGTAGGCCAAAAGCAAAGAATAGCAATAGCCCGCGCGATTTATAAACCCGCTTCGATATTAATTTTAGACGAAGCTACTTCATCGCTTGATTCCGAATCTGAACGGCTGGTTCAAAACGCTATTGATAATTTAATAAAAAAATATACGACTTTCGTTATAGCTCACAGGTTGTCGACTGTAGTGAACGCTGACGTAATACTCGTTTTGAAAGACGGGGAAATCGCAGAAACCGGAACGCATAGTCAATTGCTGGCTAAAAACGGATTATACGCATTTTATTACAATACGCAGTTTCAAAAATAAAACTGTAATTGCCGTGTCATTCGAATTACTATATGGAAAAAAAATTAAATGGATGAAGCGAATATAACAATAATCGGAGCCGGAGCAATTGGGCTTGCAATCGCGGCGAAATTAAGCGAGAAATTCGAGGATATTCTTGTTGTAGAAAAAGAGGAAAATTACGGCCGGGAAACCAGCGGCAGAAACAGCGAGGTTATTCATTCCGGAATTTATTATCCCGAAAATTCGCTTAAAGCCGGACTTTGCGTAGACGGTTCTATAAAACTTTACGAATTTCTGAAAAAAAATTCCATACCTTTTTTAAAAACCGGAAAACTAATAATCGCTTCAGATTCCAGCGAAATAATCGTTATAGAAAAATTATTTGAAAACGGAAAAAAAAACGGGGTTGAAAATATAGGAATAATAGATTCTGAAAAAATAAAAAAAATCGAGCCGAACGCAAAAGGCGCGGCTGCCGTTTATCTCGAAAACGCCGGAATTTTCGATACGCATTCATATATGAAAAAATTATTCTATAAATCGCAAGAATCCGGAGTTATGTTTGCGTTTTGTTCCGAGGTTAATCGGATAGAACCTTCAGCCGGCGGTTTTATAATAGGATTTAAAAACGACGACGGGTATAAAATAAAAACGAATTTTTTAATAAATTGCGCCGGATTAAATTCGGATAAAATAGCGGAACTCGCCGGAATAGACATTTTAAAAAAAAATTATAAACTTCAATACTGCAAAGGCAGTTATTTTTCATATTCCAAACCATCGCCTATAAAAATTCTCGCGTATCCGGCGCCGGCGGAACATCTTACCGGACTCGGCGTTCATTTGACTGTGGACCTTGCCGGCAGATTAAGATTCGGTCCGGACGCGGAATACGTCGATGAAATTGAGTATAAGGTGAATCCGGATAAAAAAAATTCGTTTTATCGTTCCGCTTCAAAAATAATATCCGGTCTTTACGAAAAAAATTTTATTCCGGACTGCGCAGGTATCCGTCCGAAAATAAAAGGAACCGGAATTAAAGATTTTATTATTGATTGCGAAACCGGAGATTTGGAAAAAATGATTAATCTTATTGGAATCGAATCGCCTGGATTAACCGCGTCATTAGCCGTGGCTGATTTTGTTCAAAACGCCGTATCTTTAAAATTATAGTGATTTTTTTAAAATAATGTAGTATTTTTTCGGATTATGATTGATAAATTTGATATAATTAATTCTTTGCCTGTTATGGTGTGCTGTTTTGATAAAGAAGGCAAATTCCGTTTTGTCAATCGTAATTTTTGTATGTTTTATAACGAATCAGAAGAAGTTTTATTAAACAAAAATTTTTATGATTTGATTCCTGAAAACGAAAAATCAAAAATTCGGGAATATATAGAATCTCTTAACGAACAAACTCCGCAATTGACAAACGAACAAATGATAATTAATTATAACGGAGAAATTATTTGGCAATTATGGACTTATAAAGCCATATTTAATCTAAAAGGAAAATTAGAATATTATTACGCTATTTGTTCGGATATCACGGACCGGAAACAAAACGATGAATTATTAATCGAGAAGACTGAAGAAATCCAGGTTCAAAACGAAGAACTTTTCGCTTCAAACAAAGAACTCATATTTATGACTGAAAAACTTCAACAATCCGAAAAAAGATATAAGACAATAGTGGATAATGTCAACGAATCCTTATTAATTCATGATTTTAAAGGGAAAATTATCGAATACAACAATAATTTATGTTCTTTAACCGGATACGGAAAAAAAGAACTTAATAATTTAAACGCCGACCAAATCTTCAATTACGGCGAAGGGTTTAAAAATTTTGTGGATAAAATAAAAATCTCGGTTTCGATGCTGTTTTATTCCGAACTTTCCGCTAAAAAAAAAAATTCCATTCCCATAAGCGTTAGCGCAAAACTTGTTTCCCGCGACAATGAAGGACTGATACAATTGTTTATAAGAGATATTTCAGAATTAAAAAAACTTCAGCTTCAATTAATTCATTCTGAAAAATTATCAGCGGTAGGACAGCTTGCCGCCGGAATAGCTCACGAGTTCAATAATATACTGGCGATCATACAGGGAAATATTCAGGTTACCTTAAAATACGATTCAAACAAAGAAGAAATGACGGATACGCTTAAGATTATTGAAGAACAAACCAAACGCGCGGCGGTTATCGTAAGCGATATGCTCAGGTTTTCTTCGATTAAACCTTCGAGAAAAGAAATCATAAGCATAACCGATATTATGGAAAAAGCTTTAAAGATTCAAAAAAATAATTTTGATATTGAGAATATTTCTCTTCAAAAAAAATATAAATCAAAAAAATTGGCGTATGTCGATTTTGATCAGATACAACAGGTTTTTTTAAATTTGATAATTAATGCGCGGCATGCCATAGTCCCCAAAAAAAAAGGAAAAATTACAATAACGGTTAAAGACGAAAAAAATAACATAGTTGTAAAAATAGTTGATAACGGAATAGGAATGAGCGACGAAGTGAAGAATAATTTATTCACTCCTTTTTTCACCACTAAGGGCGCGTTAGCCAAAGACGAATTCGGATTAAAAGGGACCGGTCTCGGTTTGCCCGTTTCATTTTCAATAATAAAAAATCATAACGGAAATATCAAAGCGGAAAGCGAATTTGGAAAAGGAACCGCGTTTATTATAGAAATTCCGGCTTACAATCAAAATGAAAAACTTACGGCGGCGGTCGAAGAAAAAGATATGATATTTGAAAGAGCCGCAAATAACGAGTTCAAAATTCTTGTTATAGACGACGAACCGGAAATACTTTCTTTGATGAAAAGGCTTCTAAAAAAAATCGGATATGAAAGATGCGATTGCTTTGAAACGCTCGAGAATATAGAGGAAACTTTAAAAATTAATAATTACAATCTTGTTTTTCTCGATATATTTATGCCGAAAATCAAAGGCGATAAACTGTTCGGATTAATTAAAAATATAAAACCCGATTTGCCTGTGGTTTTTATTTCAGGACAAAACGAGTCTTCCGTAAAATTTATAAAAAATCTCGATTATGCGGCATATATAAAAAAACCGTTCGACATTGAAATTCTTGGAAACGCTATTAATAAAATAATTTTAGGAATAAAATATAATGGCTAAAGTTTTATTGTTTTCTCCTCCTTACATCGACACTTACGGAGGACTGAATATTAAAAAAATCGGATGGGGGATTCCGCCGGCCGGTTTAGGATATATCGGCGGATATTTAAAATCTCAGGGAATCGACGTAAGAATTTACGATTTGATGTTTGAAATAGATAATCTCAATCAAATCAGAAATATAATTGAAAAAGAATCTCCGAAATACGTTGGTTTAGGCGCGACTTCTCCGCAATTCAGTTCGGCTCTTGTAATTGCAAAAATTATTAAAGATATAGATAAAAATATAAAAATAGTATTTGGAGGACCTCACTCCACCAGTCTTCCGGAAGAAACTATAAATTGTCCGGAAATAGATATTGCGGCGGTGGGCGACGGCGAAATAACAATGCTGGAAATTTGTTCCGACAAAAATCTTTATGATATAAAAGGGATATATTTTAAGGATTCGTCGGGAATACATTTTACCGGTTATAGAGAGTTCGAGCATAATCTTGATAAATTTCCGTTTCCGCTATACGAGCATCTTGCGATGAAAAGATACAGTTCTTTTTATTTCGGGAAATCTATTGGAATAATATCGGGACGCGGATGTCCTTTTCAATGCGCGTTCTGCGCTTCTAAAATAATAGATAAAGGGATTTACCGGTTCAGGAGCGCCGAAAATATAATTTCTGAAATGAATTATTTATATGAAAATTACGGATTTAAAAAATTTTCTTTTTGGGACGATACGTTTACTCTCCGTAAAGACAGGGTGATTGAGTTATGCTCAAAATTAGCCGCCAACAAGTATAAATTCAAATGGACTTGCAATACGCATATAAACGCTGTCGACGATGAAATCCTTAAAATAATGGCAGATTCGGGATGCCGCATAATTCACATCGGAATCGAATCCGGAAACCCGGATATTCTAAAAAGAATAAAGAAAGGAATTAAGCTCGAAAAAGTGCGGCAGGCGATAGACTGGGCTCATAAATATAAAATAATCGTATATGGATTTTTTATGATAGGACTTCCGGGCGACACGGTCGGCTCAATAAATCAAACTATTGATTTTGCCGTTGAAAATAAAGTAGATCTCGCGCAATTCAGTTTGTTGACGCCTTTGCCTGGCACCGAGGTTTGGGAGCAGGCTGAAAAAAACGACGGCGTGAGTTTTGCCACTAAAGACCTCGATAAATTTCTTCGTTACGGCGACGCGGTTATCAAACTTCCGGAAGTAAACGAAACAGAATTGAACAAACTATTTTCTTCCGCATACAGAAAATTTTATCTGAGGCCTTTTCATCTTCTTAAACTGACATACAAATTCAGCGGTCTGTTCAATCCGCTCCATTTTTTTAAACTTGGCGTTTCTTTTTTTCAATTTTTTAAAACTAAGATTAAAAATTAAAACGTATGCTTTTTAATAATCCCGATTTAAAAAAAAATGCCGCGGTTCTCCTTTTCTATATACTGATAGCTATTGTGTTTTTTTATCAATTGATTTTCGGCGGCTTATTTTTTTTTAACGAAGATAATCGCGACCTGTTTTATCCGAATAAATACATCTCTCAAAAAATTATTTCAAACCGGGAATTTCCGTTATGGGACAGATTCCGGTTTTCAGGCGAATCGTTTCTTGCGGAAATTCAATCTCAAAATCTTTATCCGCCTTATTATGTTTTTGATTTTCTTCCAGTAGAACAAAGAATAAATTATTTAACGCTTCTTCATTTTGTTTTATCGGGTTTTTTTATGTTTCTGCTGATGAAAAAAATAATCGGTAGCGATTGTATAGCTCTTATTTCAGGCGTAATGTTTATGTTTACCGGAATGTTCGGTCAAGCTCTTAAAGACTCCAATTACGGTATTATTTCGACTCTTTGCTGGCTGCCTGCGGTTATTCATTCATTTTTGTTGATTCTTGAAAATCCAAAACTGAAATATGTTTCGTTGTTTTCAATAATTGTTTCGCTGCAGATTTTAGCCGGTCATCTTCAGTTTGTTTTTTATACGCATATAATAATTTTTTTGATATTTCTATATAGTTTTTTCTGTGAAACTCAAAACCGTTTTTTGAAAATCAGAAATTATTGTTTGTCGGGGATTCTCGCTTTTTTAATAGTTAGCGTTCAATTGTTCCCCACTTTGGAGTTTGCGAAAGACACTCCGCGCGCGGAAGGATCGAGTTTTAGATATTCCACCGGTTTATCGTTAAAACCCGACCAGATTATAACGTTCGCTTTAGCCGATTTTTTCGGAGATAAAGAATTTAATTTTTTCGGTCCCTCCACAACTTATTACGGAGGCTATTGCGGAATTATAGTTTTATTATTTTCTTTATACTTTTTCATTTCCGCAAAGAAAAACAATAAATTTTTGTTGCTGGGAATTTTATTTTTTTCTATTTTTTTCAGCTTGGGGAAATTTAATCCTTTATACGTTTATGTTTTGAAATTGCCGGGATTCAATATTTTTCGAGCTCCTACGAGATTTCTAACTATTTTTTCTTTTGCTCTTATTTTTTCTTCCTGTCTCGGAATTACCCAATTTATCAAAACCAGAAAAACTTATAACTTATTTTATTTGTTTCCTCTGTTTTCTCTTTCTATAATAATATTGATTAATATTTTTGAAAGTCACGCCATCTCTCTTTTTCAAAACATTTACAATGAAATTTATTCCGCTGGCTACAGGAGTTTGTGGTTAAATTATTTTGTTGAAAATAAAATACCTGATAACGCGGTTTCTATTATGTCAAAAAGTTTGTTTGCGTTTTTTGTCATATCGTCGGCATTCGCCGCAATGTTAAAAATTTTTTCGTTCCGGAAATTTAACGTCGCGTATTTTTATATAATAACGCTTTTATTGATAATCTGCGATTTATGGTTTGTTGATCTAAAACTTTTATCGTTTTCTCTCTCTCCGAAAACTGAAATTTTATCATTTCAAAATTTCGCCGATTTTATAAGAAAAAATAATGACAACCGCTGTTTGTTTAGAGTCGACGCGGCTTATCATATAAAATACTCGTGGAATTCTTATTATGGTTTTGAAGATGTGTTAGGAAGAACCGCCACAATATCTAAAGAGTATCTCGATTATATCGGTTCTGTTAGTCGCGGAAATAATTTTTTTAAAATGCTTAATATAAAATATATTGTTCAACCGGACGATTACGATATTGATTTGAATATTTTTTCAAAATGCCTTTCCGAAAATGGAAATTCGTTATATGAATATGAAGACTTTTTTCCGCGTTTTTCTATCGTGAAAAAATTCCGGCTTCTTGACAACAAAGATGAAATTTATAATATCGTTAAATCTGATTCTACTTTTGTTCCCGAAAAAGAAATCCTGCTTTTGAAAGAAGATAAGAAAGCCGCTGAAAATTTAAACGCTGACCCAGTCTTGAATAGTTGTTATAAAATATTAGAATATGATAATAATCGGATAAAATTAAAAGTAGAAAGTTCGGTTCCCGCTATTATGTTGTGGTCGAATAAATATTCTAAAAATTGGAAAGTATTTATTAATTCCAAACCTGCGGAAATTTACCGGGCAAATTGGATGTTTTCATGTTTTTCAATTCCCGAAGGGAATAGCGTTGTGGAACTTGATTATTCGCCGCAGATATTGACGCTTTCGATTTTATTATCGCTATGCGGGCTGCTTGTCGCCTTTATTTTTATTATATTATGATTGTTTTTCAGATAAAGATAAAGATAAAGATAAAGATAAAGTTCGTTGAACCTAAAAACTGCAATATGATTTTGAAAAAGCGCTGAAAGCAAGCTGAAACGCTGTGGTTAAACAATTTTTCAAATGAACAAAACGATATTGCGTAGTTTTTGGGTTTTTAGAAGTTTTAACAAGCGGACAGCAATGTTTTAGAAAAAAGGGGGGGTTCAAAGAAACCGCTTAAGCTATTCCAATTGGAATCGCTACTTCGCTTTTGCCAACTGCATATTTAATGGATTGAAATTAATTTTAAATTTGATATTATGAATCATAAACCTGTTTTATTTTTATTTCTCGCTTTGATTTGCGGAATAGTTTCTTTTTCATATTTTTGCGCCGTAGGTCTGCAGGGAGAACATTTTGATTACGCGGCTTTTCATACGGCGGGAAGGTCGGCGTTACTCAATCAACCAATATATTTTGGATACACTTCGGACGCCTATCCGATTTTGTTTAAATATGCCGCCGAACATAATATTATCGACAGGCCGACGCATTTTATTTATCCTCCTTTTTTTTTAGCCGTTGCGATTCCTTTTGCGATGTTTCCTTATATTACGGCAAAAATTCTTTGGAATTGTTCGGGATTATTGATCCTCTGCATTGCATATTGCGCTATGGCTGTTCGTCTATATAAGACGGGAAATCTTTCATTAATCAAAATGATTTTTCTTGCGGCTATTGCAACCGCCAATCAGTCAGTGATGGAAAATTTTGCGATAGGCCAATCCAATCTTATATTATTTGCGTTATTGTTTTTAGGATTTATGATATTTATTTCGGATAAGGCTGAATCCAAACCAATAATTTTTGTTTGCTGCTCGGTTTCTCTGATTTTATTTTGTTTGTGCCGGTTTACGCCCATTGTAATTTTTCCGTTTTTAATTATTTTTTTTCCAAATAAGCAAAAAATAATATTTTTAATATTAAGTTTATCCGTAACTGTTTTTTTAATAGGGATTATACCGTTTCGATATTTTTCGGATTATGTTGATACAACCCGAATAGTCGCTCGCGGTTCCGGAGCAATTCAGAATTTGTCTTTGCAATCTTTTTTTCTGAAATCCGGAGTTTTGATGTTTGGAGAACGGAATGATAAAATTGAAATAATCAAATTCGGAATAAAACAAACTCAATTTTTCACTAATGCCGCAATGAATAACTGCCGTATAGTTTCTAATATGGCGGGATTTTTTCTTTTGATTCTTTTTTTTATATTCCTATACAGAAAAAAAAATAAAGAAGCGTTAATACGCTCTTCAATTTATCTGCTTTTAATAATATCGCCTATTTTATGGATAAGCCATTTTACCGCCCTTCTGATACCTTATTATTTGTTATTGAAAAAAAAATTCAATATATGCGTTTGCGCTGAATTAATCATAATTTTTTTGATAAGCTCTATTCCTCCGGTTCGTAATTTTAATCCGGATAATCCGATTTTTTTTCAAATATTATCTATTCTTCCGTATCATTATTCAGGATTGATTTTACTTTTTGTCATATCTTTGTTTTTTTCAAAATCGCAAAACGCTCAATCCGAAACAGCTTAAAAAATAAAAAAAATTGATAATAAAACAATAGATTTTTTACAAAGTTCAAGTATAAGATTTCGTAATGTTTTACTTTTCCGAAGTTTAAAAGGGCATAGGATGGAAATATGAATTACAAAAATTATCGAATGAATTACAGAAAACAAGGATATGAAAAAATAAATATAAAAAATGACAATTTTCATGGCGAGTGGAATTATAAAATATCACCTAATAAATAAGGGTTGTTATTTTTACTTGCTTACTTACCGAAGAGTATAAGACAAATCTGACAGATGAAAAACTGCAAAACTATATT
>DAINAU010000064.1:0-22446 GCA_036733285.1 bacterium | reverse complement strand
ACTTACCGAAGAGTATAAGACAAATCTGACAGATGAAAAACTGCAAAACTATATTGAAAAAAATATTACTCAATACAATCCGGCAAAGAAAATAATAAAAGTTAAAATAATTAGAGAAACAGAAAAAAAGCCGGAGTTATTATTTGAGCTTGATAACGAAGCAATGGAAAACGAACGGAAAACTTTTGGAAAAACAATTTTATTTTCATCGGACGATTCTTTAGAACCAAGCGAAATCATTAAATTATATCATGGTAAAAATAAAATTGACGAACTGCATAAAATATTGAAATGCCCGTCGGGCGTAATGTTTCATCCAAATTGGGTTTGGACAGATTCCAAATTAATGGTTCAAGCCTTTGTTAATATAATGGCTCTAACCATTTTAAAACTTATTGAGAAAAAATTTAAAGACTCAAAATCCGAATATTCCGCAAATGCCGTATTACTAAAAGAAATGCTGGAAAGCATACAACTCGTTCTCGTTCTTGAAGACTTAACTGTTTCGCGTAAAGCGGTAAATAAGTTCACTATGCCGGCTCAGCAACATTTATTCACGATTTTTAATATGGAAAGATTCTTGAAATAATCCGTTTGTATACATACGCTATTTTAACGCTAAGGCTGTGAAGACAAAAAGGTTGTTTCGGTTCAAAGCGAAAGTAGGGTATTATCATTTTGAAAAGTAAAAAAATGATGACATAACAGATTCGTTAGATTCGTTAAATTTGAGGTAAAAAACGAAAAAGAGCAAAGCGTTTTCTAATGATTAAGCCGAAATTCCGGAAAAGGATTATGAGTAAATTATGCTGTTATCCTTTTCCGATGAAATTAGGCTTAGGAAAAGTCTAAGGCATTATCCCCGTTTATTGAATTTTCATCGAATCGTATAATTCGGTTTCTTGCGAAAGAATCTCGTAATTTTTTTCAATCAACGATTGTATTTCAAGATTTCGTTTTGATATCGAAGCGATTATATCAGCCGCGCCTTCAGTCGAAGCTTTCACAAGATTTTCATAATTATCGTTCAACTCTGTTTCAAGCGATTTAATAATTTTTTCAAGTTCCTTGATTCGGTTTTCAACCGGCCGCATCAGTTTATTCTTTTCTTTTTGCATTTCATTTTTAAGTTTTACGGCTTCTTTCGCCGAATTAATTTCATCCGCCGATTCGATTTTTTCTTTTTTCTTTTTTAAGGATTTTTTATCTGAGCCGTCGTCTTCCCAGCCCACGCTTTCAAGAAAATACTGGTAACCGCCGTTAAAAACGCTTATTTTTCCGCGGTCAAACACGATTAACCGGTTAGCTATGGCGTTCAAATATAATTCGTTATGAGTTACTATCAAAATGGCTCCGTCAAAAGAATCCAGCGCTGTTATTAACGAATCGCAGGATTCCATATCAAGATGATTTGTGGGTTCGTCAAGCAGAAGCATATTGACCGGAGTAACAAGAATTTTTCCAAGCAGAACCCTGCTTCTTTCGCCGCCTGATAAAACGGAAATTTTTTTCAAAGCGTTATCGTTTTCAAACATTAAAGCTCCGCAAATATTTCTCGCTCTTTGAATGGAATAATCGGGATCCGCGTTCATAATCTCGTCGAGAGCCGAATTGGATTCGTTTAACCGCATTATATTTGTCTGACCGAAATAACCTGTTTCAAGCAAATGATGTTTTTTTATCGCGCCCGACTGCGGAGACAATTCGCCAGTTATCAATCTTAATAAAGTGGTCTTTCCTTTTCCGTTTCTGCCTATAACGCCGATTCTATCGTTTTTCCCGATTGTTATGGAAAAATCATCGATAAGAATATTTTCTCCATTATCGAATGAAAAAGAAACATTTTCGATTTCCATCATATTTTTAGCCGGAAATTCCTTGTTTGTAAAAGAAAAATCTATGTTTTTTATCGAATCGAGTTTCTCGAATTTTTCCTGTTTTTCAAGACTTTTTATTCGAGACTGAACAAGATTCGCCAATCTCGCTTTGGCTCTGAATCTGGTTATAAACAACTCGGTTTCTTTGCGTTTTTTTTCATCGTTGATTCTGGTTTTTTCGTAGATTTCTTCCTCTTTTAAAATTTGCGAATAAGTTTTTTCAGTATCGCCTTCGGTCTTTTTAATCTTTTTTCTATGTATCGCCAAGATGTGAGTAACCACTCCGTCCATAAAATTTCTATCGTGAGTTATCAACATCAATTCATTCTGCCATTGATTTAAAAACTTCGTCAGCCATCTGATGGAAACTATATCGAGATAATTGGTGGGCTCGTCGAGCAAGAGCATATCCGGTTCCGAAATAAGAGTTTTAGCGAGGTTTATTCTTACCTGATAGCCGCCTGAAAATTCATTAATCGGTCTTCTCATATCATCTTTTGAAAATCCAAGTCCGGTAAGTATTTTTTCTACTTTCCAAATATTATGCTCTTCGCTTGGAGGCAGTCCCAGACAGGCTTCATCCAACGGAGTCGGGCGCTTAAAATTTATATGTTGTTCAAGATAGCCTATTCTGTAATTATTCGGAACTGAAATCTTCCCAGAGTCCGATTCTTCAATTCCCAAAATAATTTTGAACAACGTAGATTTTCCGTGTCCGTTTCTGCCTACTATTCCAATCCTTTCTTTTTTATTAATTGTAAATGTTATATTGTCAAACAAAACCTGACTTCCGTAATATTTGCTTAAATTAGAAACAGTTATCAATTTTCTTTCCTCCGTAATTTTTCAAACCATAATCCGAATTTCACAGGAAAAGGGTTACATAAAAAAAGGTTTCAATCCTTTTTCTGAAATTCGGCTTAATATAATAGTCGATAAGACGCTAAAACTCCAAAAATTTTTCGGGGTTAAATTCCATTTTTAATTTTTTCACACTTCCGGTTTCGGCGAAATTTTGAATCCGCGAATGAAAAGGATCAGCGACGTTCCATTCTAAAATTTTACCGTCTTTATACTCTAAAACAGAATAGTAATCGAATTTTAAATTTTTTTCAAAAAAATTATTTCTGTTATTTTTATCGTCTTCCCAGTAAGGAATGACCTCAATATTTTTTCTATCATAGTATAAATTCAAAGCAAACGAAGCGCCTGTTATTAAAACTATTAGTTTAGGCTGTTTATTTCTCCATCTTGGAATGTCTTTTATAAACAAAACGGAATTGTCCGGAATGTCCGAAAACGTTTTTTTTATTTCAGATATAAAGCTATAGCTGATACTACCCGCGTCAATCCAATATGAAATTCTTTGTTGAATTCCAATAATCGAAACTGCGGAATATCCGGTTAACAAAATCATTACAAAAATTTTTAAAACTTTTTTTAAAATGCAGCCGTTCAAAAATTTTTGAAGATAAACCCAAATTCCAACAAGTATGAACCCAAGTCCTAAATGCGGCAGATAAAAATAACGTTCGCCGGTATGAACAAAATAAATATTCAGCAAAAGATAAGGCGCAGACGTAATAAGAACCCACAAAATACCAAAATAGTAATGCCGGTTCCTTATTATAAACAATAAAATTCCCGGTATAATTATCGAAATGTAATTGAATCTTATGAACTGAATGATATTATGAGGCAAATCGAGTTTGAAATGCGAACCCAATGAAAAGGGTATGAAAGTTCTGAAAAAAAACCAGTTAATATTTACTATTATGGTTTTAAGGTCAAATACAAGTTCATACGCCCCTCTGTCAAAACTTAATTTATTATATCTAAACGACGGTCCTAACGCCATAACAAGAATATATATAAAACCGAATAAAAAAATCAGACACTGTTTTTTTAAAAAGAATTTCAATTCGTTTTTTATTTTTTTTTTATCAAAAAAATAAATTGCGTCGATTATTATCAGGAGTAAAAACAGCGATACTCCCATCTCGCGGGAATATAAGGCGAGATTTAGAAAAATTATTAGAACCGTCAAATAGAAAGACCCGCGTTTCAAATTATATTTTATCGAGGCGATTACGGTTAAAAAATAAAAAAATGCGCATATAACATTATTTGAACAATTAATCCAGATAACATTATCCGAGGCGTAATAATAGACCGCCGATAGAACGGCTATAATAAAAGTCCGGAATAAATTTTTCGTCAATAAATAAACTATATTAGTAAAAAGAACATTGTTTAAGGCGTTTAAAACTATAAGAAATATATGATATCTGAAATGAGACAATCCCGCCCAGAAATAATTCAAAAAATATACGAGAAGCGTAACCGGCTGATAAAAAAAATGAGTGAAGGGAGAATAATGTTTGAGATTATTTCTCTGAAATATGTAAAAAAAATCGTCGGCGACAAAATATGCCGCCGCCGCTCTCCAATAAATTATGACGCTTAATATAAAAACCGCAAGATTTAAATAAACGGCAAGGTTCGAATAACCCGATATATTTGAGAGAAACGAAACTGCCGGCGTAGTTTTTTTTTTTATAATTCCGCCGTTCACAATTCTATTTCCTCTAAAAAAGTATTCATAACCGATAAGCTCTTGTCGAATTTATTAAAAAAAAGTTTTGTGATTCCAATATATTGATTATCGATTCCGGAATTTACGACGGATATTCCATACCAGATTTTTTTTTCTTTATGCAATTCATACTCTTTATTTCTCCAAATAAACAATCCGATTTCAGGGATACTCCTACAGATATTTCCAACCATTTCAAACGAGACGTTGCCGGCGACTATCAGAAAATCATATTGAACATTATCCGAATAAATTGATTCTTTCACGGAATTAATCAATAATTCCTTGTAAGACTTTTTTGAAACCGTTTCCGGACGTTTTTCATCTGCGATAATTTCAATCATATAAAAAATCAAATTTTGTTTTTGAATCGCTCTGGAATTAATTTTAAAATTGGAATCGGTTTTTATTTCAACCGTTCCGCTGAAATCCATATAATTCAAAACGGGATTTTTTTCATATACCATATTAACCGGTTTATTTTTTTCCATTAAACCGATTTTTAATTTTCTATGCGCGTCCGGAAAAAACAAAACGCTGTTTTCAGCGGAATAATTTTTAAAAATATAATTTTGCTTATGCCGGAAATAATTTGAATTCAAATCGGTATCGTTAAAATACAAAATATTAATTTGAGTTAACGAATTGTCTTTTTCCGATATAAAAAAAAGAATACCGGTTAAACCCATTAAAAAAAAAAATACCGAATATAATAACCGTTTCATATTTATTTCTATACGAATTTAATAAATTTAATTCGATTTGTCAATTAAAAACGAACAAGATTTTGATATAATTCCTCGAAATTAGATATTAAATTTTTAATTGTGTATTTATTTAAAACATAATTCCTGCCCGAACTGCCAAGTCTGTTCCGCAAATCCGGATTCGAGCATAATAAATAAAGTTTTTCAGCCAGACGTTCTGGGTTGCCTGATTCGACGAGTAGCCCGGTGTCGTTATCCTTAATCAAATCGGATACTCCGCCTACGTCCGTTGAAACCACGGGAATACCGGCGGCCATAGCTTCAATAATAACGGTAGGCAATCCTTCGTTCAACGAAGTCAACGCGACAATATCGCTCATTCCATAATACTTTTCGAGTTCGTTGGAAAATCCGGCAAACTCGAAATATTCAGTTAAATCGCGCTTTAAAATCAAATCGTTTAATTCTTGTTTTAAATAACCGTCGCCGACAACGATTACCTTGAAATTGCCGAACTGTTTTTTCAATAAATCCGCGGCTTCAACAAGGAGAATATGATTTTTTATAGGAACGATTCTGGCTATGATGCTTATAACGATTTTATCGTCGGCAATTCCATATTTTTTCCGCATTGCTGTCCTGTATTTTTTGGATTCGGCGAAATCGTCAAGCTCTAACCCTAAAGGAATATTTATTATTTTATCGTACCCGCCGATTTTCAAATCGACAAAATCCTTTCTTTGCTTGCCGCTTACGCTTATTATTTTGTCTGTAAATTTTCCAAGAATCCGCTCTATAACCGTAAAAAATTTAGTTTTTGATTTTGAAAAATAGCCGTCGAAAATATGACCGTGAAAAGTGTGAACTATTTTTTTTCTGAAAGTCAATACTGCCGCTATTCTACCGAGAGTTCCAGCTTTTGCCGTGTGCGTATGCACAATATCGGGTCTGAACTTTATCATTAAAATCATTAATTTGATTAACGCGGATAAATCCTTAAAAAAATCAAGTTCCCGCTGAAGCCGTTTTAAAAAAATATATTCGACGTTTTTCTTTTCGCATAAATAAAACATATTGCCTTCCGCTTCAGATTCTTTGCCGGTAATAAGTTTCACGTCGAATTTCGATTTATCAAGCAAAGCGGCAAGATAAATCACGTTTACCGCAGGTCCGCCGATGTTAAGTCTTGTAACTATTTCAAAAACCTTTATTTTTTTAATATTTGGATTTTTCATCAATTAATTTGTTTCCTGATTAAATCAGTTTTTTCTATAAACCGACTCGTAAAATTCCGAAACTGATTTTATAAATTTTTCGATTGTGAAATTCTCTTTTACTTTTTCCAGAGCGTTTTCAGAAAACTTTTTTCTTAATTCCGCGTCGTTGATAAGCATAGATATTTTTTCTGTATATTCATCCTGCGGATTGCCGCAGTCGTTCGATACTCCGCATAAAAAACCGGATTCAAAATCAGAAACGAGTTCCGTCAATCCGCCTACGTCCGGTATTACAACCGGAACTCCTTCCGCCATAGCTTCAAGAACGGCTCTCGAAGAGCTTTCCCACAAAGACGTAAGAACAAAAACGTCAAACATCCGCAAAACGTTTCTTACGCCGGGAATATGCCCTAAAAATCTTATATTTCCGACTTTTTTTTCAGACGCGTATTTCTCGATATTTTTCAATTCAGGACCTGAACCTATTGAAACAAAAGAAATATTATGAAAATTCCGGTTTAATCCCGCGCAAATATCGATAAACAATTTATAATTTTTTACCGGAGTAAGATTCGCCACTATTCCGGCAATCGGATTTTCCTCCGGAATGCCGAAATTTTTTTTTAATAAGCGCGCTTCTTTTTTTTTCTCTTCAAAGTCAATTTTATAATTTTCAAGTTTAATTCCGTTGGGAATAACCTTGATTTTATTTTTATCGATTTTTTCTCTTTCAGAAACTACGTTTTTCACGATTTCAGAATTTGACGTAAATGCGTCCGCAAATCTTGCGGTGAACGAATCGAGAATTATATGACGTTTTTTTTTCCAGTAATCCGGGCTTCTGTAAGACGAGACTATTTTTTTTACTCCAGCCAGCTTAGCGAGTATGCGTCCAGCCTGATCGCCATGATAAAGATAGGTATTGACAATATCGGGTTTTTCTTTTTTTATAATGGAATATAGTTTCAAAATTTTTATCATATCAAGCTTGTTGCGCATTTGCAATCCGTAGACGCGGCAGTTTCGTTTTGATAATTCGTCTAATAGCCCGCCTTTTCCAATTAAAGTCGCAAAAACCATTTCAAATCTGTTTCTGTCAAAATGTTCGGCGAGAGAAACAAGCATTTTTTCCGTTCCGCCTATTTTGCTGTCTGTTGTTATATGAAGAATTTTAATTTTATCGCCCATAAATACCGCTCAAATATTCTCATTAAAATATTTTTCCGTGATAACGTTTGCCGGACCCTCGGCTTTTATAATTCCTTTTTCAAGCCAGAATACGTAATCCGCAATTTTTGAAATCGCGTTCAAATCGTGAGAAGCAAACACGATGCATTTTCCCATCCGTTTAAAATCAATAATCTTATCAAAACATTTATGCTGGAATTTCATATCTCCGACAGCTATCGCTTCGTCGCATAAAAATATGTCGAAATTGAGTTGAATCGCTATTGAAAAACCGAGACGCATAAACATACCGGCAGAATAAATTTTGATTTTGGAATCTATAAATTTTTCAAGCTCTGAAAACTCCAGAATCTTATCCATTTTTTTAACGATTTCTTTTTTGGACATTCCCATAATAGAACTGTTAAGATATATATTTTCCTTGCCGGTAAGTTCAGGATGAAATCCCGAACATAATTCAAGCAGCGTCGAGATTTTTCCCGATACCGTAAGTTTTCCCGAATTGGGGGTCAGTATGCCGGCAATGGTTTGTAGAAGCGTGCTTTTTCCCGAGCCGTTTCTGCCAATTAATGCGTAGCATTTTCCCTTTTCAAGCCGCATACTAATATTATTCAACGACCATAAAGTATCGTATGACCCGGGCGTTTTTAAAAAAGGTAGAATGTTTTTTATTAAAGCCGGAGACTCGTAAAAAACTTTAAATTTTTTAGAAATATTTTCAAGAAGAACCGCCGTATTGTCCATTGATTTTTATAACCAGTCCTTTTTTCTGAACAATATCATCATTACAAGTATTATGAAAAGCATAATTTCCATTATTATAATGAACGCGTGTTCGGAATTTTGAAACGGAAGATTAATATTCATTCCGTAAATGCCTGATATAAGAGTAAGGGGCATAAAAATAACCGATATAATCGTAAGCATTTTCATTATATCGTTTCTGCGGATATCCATTAACGCCTGATACGATTGATATAAACTTTCAATCAATTCCAAACAGGTTTCTATCATATCGTAAATTTTTTCGCTGTGGTCGACTATGTCTCCAAAATAAATTTCCATAGCTTCAGAAATATATTTTAAATCGGTAAGTTCAAGTTTTTTCAGCAGCGTAATTTCCGGTTTCAAAATATTTTTAAAAAGCAAGAGATTTCTTTTTAAAATCAGAATTTCCGAAATTGAATTCTTATCAAGACTGTCGAGTATTTTTTCTTCTATTACGCCGATGTTTTTATGAATTCTTTCGGCTATTGGAAAACTGTAATCAATCAAAGTGTCGAGAATCGTATGAAGCAAATCCCCCGAATCTATGCAGTCAATATTCCGGTTTTTGATGAAATCGTTAAAGATTTTTTTTATGGGCGTAAAATTCATTTCGTGAACCGTCACGACGTAATTTTTTCCAAGAAAAATCGAGATTACGCCGGTTTCAAGTTTTTTGTTTGCCGATATTTCCAGCGGAACCTGCATAACAAGAAAAATATAGTTTTCAAACTCGTCCATTTTCGGGCGTTCAATTTTACTGGTGGCGTCTTCAATAGCCAAAAAATGAAAATTAAAAACGTCTTTCAGTATGGACATATTTTCCGGAGTCGGCGTAAAAATATCAACCCAAAACAAAAAATCCTTATCGCCCAATTTTTCCGATAAAAATTTTCTGTCAATATCCGGAGAAAAAATTTTTTCTTCTAAATTATATCCTATTATTCTCATAATTCCGTCTAATCGAAATTTAATTGATTTCTGTTTTTTTTCAAAACGCTTCTATGTTTTTTATCCGCGAGAATTTTTTCTTTCGCGCGTTTTGAACGTTTGTATTTCCGTCTTCTTATTTTGTCAATTATTTGTTTTTCTTCGCTTTTTTTCCCGTTTGTCAAACAATCGATTTTTTTCAACAGAATCTGCCGCGCGCAATATCTGTTAAGCGACTGACTCCGTGAAGCCGAACATTTCACATTTATTCCGGTGGGAGCGTGTAATAAATAAACGCAGCTCGAAGTCTTGTTTATTTTCTGACCGCCCGCTCCGGAAGATTTGATAAACGATTCTTCAATATCGCATTCGAATATTTCCAGCTCGTTCATCTTCCGAATTAATTCTTTTTCTTTTTTATCGGAAACGTTAAACATAATCAATCAGTCTATTAAAATCCTGTTTTTCCCGAACCGTTTCGACTTGTATAAATAACCGTCTGCAAGTTCAAGCAATTCTATGGGATTGGTTCCGTTATCCGGAAAAGTTACCAGACCTCCGCTGACTGTTATGCCGACGGGATTATCGGTTTTCAATTCGGTCTGAAAATTATATTCGGATATCAAACGGCATAATTCCGAAGATTTTTCAAACGCCGTTTTTTTGTCGAGTTTCGGAAAAAAAACAACAAACTCTTCGCCGCCGAAGCGGAAAATCAAATCGTCCTCGTTTAAATTTTTCTTGAGAAAATTCACAAGACTAATCAATAAATAATCGCCAAGTATGTGTCCAAAGGTATCGTTAAATTTTTTATAATTGTCTATATCGAAAAATAAGACCGAAAAAACATAATTTTTCCGTTTGCCGACCGAACAGATTTCCGAAAGATAATTCAGCAAAAAATCTTTATTAAAGGCGCCTGTATGCAAATCAAGTATCGTCTTGATTTTCGCGTCGACAAAATTCTTATTGTCGACTACCGTAAAATCGTTTAATTCTCCGGTTATATTATAAAAATAATCTACCGCTGAAACTTTTATTCCGACATTCCTACCGAGTTTTGTCGATATTTCATATTTATGTTTTAAAAGTTCGTTCCATTTCTGAATCGCTTCTTCCTCCGAAAATCTTAAACCGGTCAGATAAAATATAATATCTCCGTAAATCGACCCCTGCCGTTCTTTTAAAAAACGCTGATATTCGTTCAATTCCTGTTCGCCTTCGGACTTTTTATCTTTTGCCAGAATCTTTAATAAATTATCCTCCACAAGAACCGGATTCAAATTTCCAACTTTATTTATAAATGAATTATTTAAAAATTCTTTTTTTATCTCGTTCATTTCAATTGTTTCTCTTACATAAATTTTGATTTAATATTTTATCCATTTTATTAAATAAATCAATAAATATTATATTTTAAAAACGATTGACAAAATCATTATTATTATTAAACTTTGAAATAAAATTATTTTATAACAGCCTACTGGAGGAAATCAAATGGCAGATTCGGAAATTATTTCGCAAAATTTAATCGAACTTTACGACGGCAACGACAAGATGATGAATTTCAGTTTAAAGAATTTCATCAAATTATCCGGCATAATTAAACTCGATAAAACCTCGAAAATTTTGGATTGCGGATGCGGAATGGGTTATCTTATTAATCATTTGAAATCCTACGGTTTTAAAAATTTGACAGGTCTGGAATCCTGTAAAGAAATGGCTTATAAAGCCGCAAAAATCACAGGAATGCCTGTAGTTTGCGGAGATGCGGAGGATTTGGACAAACATTTTTCAACCGGTTCGCTCGACGTCGTAATATTTTCAAGCATGCTTCATCATGTTCCTTCGCTAAACGACTGGTTCAAAATTTTCAAACAAGCGGGAAATTTGATTAAACCCGGCGGAATGATTTTCATAAAAGAACCCGCTCCGACAATTTTTTTAAAATTCTTTATGGAATTGTCGAAATACAAATTTTTTTATATCGGATTTTTAAAAAGCAGATTAAAAGGTTACGCGGAAGAACTCGATTTACATTATTATTTTTTTAAAGAGTGGTATCCTAATTATAAAAATATTCTAACCTCTAACGGTTTTGAAATAGTCAAGGATTTTACCGGTTTTTTCCATAAAGTCATTTCAGCGAAAAAAAAATAAATTGTTTCATATCCGGTTTATTCCGCTACCCTATGGAATTTATATTTTTGAGTTTTTTATTAATCGTTTTGTTCAAATCATTGAGATACTCTAAAAATTCAATTTCGTCAAAAAAAGTTATTTTTCTGTTTTTTACAACGAAATTTCCGTTTATAATCACGTCTGTCACATCTCTTCCGTTTATTGAATAAACGATTTGAGAATAGACGTCGTAGACCGGTTTCAGTCTGATTTGCTGCAAATCGACAATTATTAAATCCGCTCGTTTTCCGGCTTCTATAGAGCCGATTATATTATCAAGTCCCAGACATTTAGCGCCGTTTATCGTAGCCATCTTAACCATATCCGCCGCGGACGGAGACTCGGGATTAATATTGGCTACTTTCTGCAGTTTGGCGCCGGAATCAATTTCTGAAAATAAATCAAGATCGTTATTGCTCGCCGCTCCATCCGTTCCTATTCCTATCGTAATTTTTTTTTTCAACATTTTTACTATCGGAGCGACGCCCGAACCGAGTTTCATATTGCTTTCAGGATTATACGAAATCTTAACGCGATGTTTTTTCAGTAAATCTATCTCGCTATCGGTCAACCATACGCAGTGAACCGCTAATAGCCTGCCGGTCAGAAGTCCGAACTTTTTCAGCAAATCAACCGGGGCGTATCCCAACGTTTTTTTTACGGATTGCGATTCGTTTCTGGTTTCGCATAAATGAATCGTATATAGCAAATCGCCGTATTTTTCAATCATTTTCGACAGCCATTCAAATTGCTTTATCTCGCAGGTATACGGAGCGTGAAGGGCAAGACCCTTGACTATCAAATCGGTTTTATAATCGCGGTTAATGAATTTATCAATATCGTTAAATATATCTTTCCTGAAATATTTCGCCATCATAGTGTCGCACAGAACCGCGCGAATCTTAAATTGTTTGACTATATCGGCGATAATATGCTGATGAAAACTCATATCGCATATAGTCGTCGTCCCGTTTTTAATCAATTCAAGCAGAGATAATTTAACCCCCGTATAAATGGCGTCCTTCGGTAAAAAATTAATTTTAAATTCATAAGTCTTCATCAGCCATTTCTGAAGTTCGATATCTTCCGCCAAACCTCGAACCAAACTCATCGGCAAATGCGTATGAGTATTGACAAGACCCGGCATTATTAAAGATTTTTTCGCGTCGATAAATTTATAATCCGGATATTTTTTTAAAAGAATGCCTGTTTTACCGGCGTCTTTAATAATATTTTCAGAAACCGCCACAGCCCCGTCGGAAATAATTTCCATTTTTTTATTAACGGTTACAACCACCGCGTTACCAAGTATATAATTTTTCATTTTTTTTTACCAGCGTCTTAAAATTTATAAAATACATTTTTAAAATATTAGATTTTATCAGAAAAAACAAGTTTTTTTTAAAAAAACATTGACAAATACGCGATATTGAAATTTAATATATTTATTATGGAATGGAAATTTAATCAAACTACAAACGAATGGGGATTATTTGCCGGCAATGAAGAACTCGTCAAACTGAAAATCATACGCGTTCCGGCAAATAAAATATACAAATTTAAGGTAAAAACATATTTTTCAGCTTATTTGGTTTCAAAAAACAAATTAAAAAAACTTAAAGATAAAAACGTTATGTGGATAAAAAAAACGGTCAGGTTGTTTAAACAAAACTTTGAAACCGAAAAATATCTTCTTCTAAAAAAAAACGCGTTCCTGAAACAGTATAAAAAGTTCGAATAAAAGACGCTTATAAAAACAGAATAACGCAAAGCTCTTTTTTTATAGAGACTTTGCATCCATAATTTTTTTTGAAAAATTATGTTTTATGATACGTCGAAAATTATATCAGATTGATTCTTTATTTTTGGCTGTTTCGATTATTTTCTCAGTAGCCGGCGCGGTTTTAATCCATTATAATCACAAATCATATTATGCGATTAACGCCGTTTTAATTGCAATTCTTATCCTTGTTTATTATTCGTTAAATTTAAAAAAATCATATATAATTTTCACGCTGTTTATTTTTATTTTTTTTTATATACAAACCGGCATTTTAAAAAATATAAAAACGATTAAAACGGCGCTGGCTAAATCCGATATTCTGCTGCCGGAAAACGCTATATCTGGAAAAATAAAAGATTTAAAAATAATAGATTCGCAAACGGCAAAAATATATTTAAATGATTTGAATATTAATGAATACAGATTTATTGGCGGCTCGCCGTTTCTAACCGTAACGATTACGGGAATACCTGATTTTAAAAAACTCTTAACCGCAGAACGAATAAGTTTTGCGTCGAAAATTAATATATGCAAACTCAAAAATAAACGCGATATTTTTAATTTATCATTAAAACAAAATTTCGGATGGTCGGAAATAGAATTTGAAAAAATCATCGTTAAAAAATCAAAATCAACTTTCGCGTTTAACCTGCGGTATTATATTTACCGGTTATTTTACGATACCATAAAATATCCGTTTAATACTCTATCGTATTCTGTTATAACCGGCGACTCGGATGCGATCGACAATTACGCCAAAACCTCTTTTCAAAAATCCGGCATAATTCATATTTTAGCCATAAGCGGTCTTCACATAGGATTGATTTCGATGTTTTTAATTTTTGCATTAGGAATATTTTTCAACCGGACTTTTTCGAACTGGATAACTATTTCTTTGTTGTGGATTTACTGCGGATTTATCGGCTTTACGCCTTCGGTTCTTCGCGCCACAATTATGATAAGCGTTTATCTAACAGGAAAAGTTATTCATAAAAATATTTATCAACCCAATGTTTTATTGACGAGTTTTGTAATTATTTCGCTGCTTAACCCCGCAGACGTATTCGGCATAGGTTTTCAATTGAGTTTTCTTTCGGTTTCCGCCATAATGGTTTCGAATTCGTTATTCCCCCTTAAGAACAATTTAATAAGCGTAGTCATTATGAGTTTTTTCATTCAACTTTTCACGATACCAGCGGTAAGCTGTTATTTTAAAATCATACCGGTTTTTTCAATCTTGATAAATCTCATTGTTCTGCCTATTTTTTCAGCGGCGCTTCCTTCGATTTTTCTTACCGCGTTAGCTTCATGTTTTTCAATTTCTTTAAGTGAAATTTTCGGTTTCATTTCCGCAGAATTGCTAAGCGTTATTGTAAAAATATCCGATTCGGGATTTCTTTTCGGAATTAAAAATATTATTGAATATCAGTTCAGTATTTTTTACGCAGTCGTTTATTATATTATACTTTCTATAATTCTGCTGACGTTTTATGAAAGAAAACTCAAACTAAAAACCAAATCGTAATTTTTGTCGCTATTCGGATTTATTCAGCCGAGAAGAGCGAGATAGCATCTTATCAATAAATTTCTTGCATTTGCGGCAAGAATATTTTTTGAAGAGTTTTAAAACCTATATAAATTAAAGTGTCTTATTAAGGCGCTTTTTTTTAATCTTCAACTTTTAAAAAGTTGAGGAAATCGCGAAACGATTTCCGAATAATAAGCCGAATTTCCGGAAAAGGATTAAGAGCTAATTATACTCCGGTTTCAAAACAATGCGGAATAATGACTTTATTATGAGGAGTTAAATGCGTTATAGCGGTGTCAGTGTAAAAAGTGATTTTTAAGCGATTATATGACGATAGTTTGACGAAAAGTTTAAGATTAAACGCTTCAAAAACAGATTTTGGAAACAAGAAAAAGAACACATTGAAAAAAACCAAAACAGAATGGATTATCCAACTTATATTAAATTAAATCCGCATATTGGAAGCGGAGTTATCGAAAGCGCTATAAAATATGTTTGTAATAAACGATTAAAAAATAACAGAGCTTGCCGGTTAATAGAATCTGTAAGAGGTTTATTGAAATTGCGGATTATTTGGTTTAACTATTTTTTTTGATTATTTTTGGGAATTCAGGTCTAAGAAATTGAAAAAACAATATGAACTCAAAATTGCCTGAATTTATTGGAACAATTTCTGACTGCGCTCCGTTTCAATTCAATATTGATTTATTCATAAAAATATATTAAGATACGCTTTATTATGAAAGCTCTTTGTTTTGACGGTAAATTAAAAATCAAGGATATTAAACCGCCCGATGTAGAAGAAGGAGAGGTTTTAATAAAAATATTATATTCGGCGATATGCAATACGGATATAGAATTAACGCGCGGTTATATGAATTTCAGCGGAGTTCCGGGACACGAGTTTGTTGGAAAGGTAATTTCTGAATCGAGCGGATTATACGGGAAAAAAGTAGTCGGCGAGATTAATTGCAGTTGCGGAAGCTGCCCAATGTGTTTAAAAAACAGAAAAACGCATTGTTTTAAAAGAACTGTTTTGGGAATTTATAAAAGACAGGGAGTTTTTGCCGAATATATCGCGCTGCCGGAAAAAAATCTTTTTGTAATCGACGAAAGCTCAGATACGGATTGTTTGAATTACGTTTTTACCGAACCGCTAGCGGCGGCGTATCAAATATTTAATCAGACGCATTTGAAATCGACAGACAAAATTTTTATTTTTGGAACCGGCAAACTTGGAGTCTTAATAGCTTGTTTGTGCGAATTATTCGGGCTTAACTATAAGGCGTTTAACAGAAACGATTTTAAAATCGGCGTTTGTAAAAAACTCGGATTAAATTGCGGAAATATTTCCGAGCTCGGTTCAGCCGAATTTGCCGATGTTTGCATAGAATCCACTGGAAATAAGGAAGGATTAGAACTTTGCTTATCGCATCTTTATCCCGGCGGAAAACTTGTTTTAAAATCAACTATTGCGGATAATCATAAAATCGATTTCAACAAGATAGTGGTAAATGAAATAAAATTAATAGGTTCAAGATGCGGGGAATTTTTTCCGGCATTGAATATAATCTCACAAAATTCGATTGATTTTAAACCTTTGATTACAAAGATTTATAATTTCGAAAATATTGTTGAAGCATTTGATTATGCGGCGGAAAATAAAAACAGTTTTAAAATTATTATAAAACATTAGAACAGTTAATTTAAAAAATCAAGTATGAGAAGAAATTCATTGGTAAAATTTAATCGGATTCAAATTCAAACCCCTGTGGGCAAAATTTTTTCGCGTCTCGGTTATAACAAACATTTAACTGAAATCGACGAGAAAACAAGGTTAAATATTTTTGATAAAATAAACGATGCAAAAGATATTTGCGCGCCTTCGGCTTGTTTTTACAGAACCGGAATAAAAACCGTTTTTCAGGATACGGTTATAATTGAATCAGGATGTGAAATTAAAAGCGTAAAAATTGCCGAATTGCTGAAGCAAAGTTCTGAAATAATTTTTTTTGCAGGGTTTGTCGGAAAAAAAATTATCGAAAAAATTAATGAAGTTTTGAAAATTGAAAAAGGTTCTGTAGCAGTCGTCTATGACGCCGCGGCTTCTGAAATAGCTGATTCGATTATGGACTGGCTGGAAACTTATTTTAAATCCGAATTAAAACGCGAGGGATTAAAAATTACCGATAGAAGATTCAGTCCGGGATATGGAGATTTTAAAATTGAATATCAAAAATTTTTTTTTGATATTTTACAACTAAGCGATTCTGGAATTGAATTGACTCCCGAATATATGTTGGTTCCTGAAAAAACTGTAACTGCGTTATGCGGAATTTTTTAAAATTGATAATATAAAAACGCTAAGACATTATAATTTATATTTGGAAATAAAAATTAAAATTTTATGAGGAAAACTAAAAATGAATAAAACTGAATTTGCCGGCTTATGCGAAAAAAAAATCGTTGTTCTTGACGGCGCGACCGGAACGGAACTCCAGAAATACGGGCTTCCGAAAGATGTTTGTCCGGAAAAATGGGTTTACGATTATCCTGAAACCATTAGCGAAATTCAGAAAAAATACGTAGAAGCGGGCTCGGATATAGTCTATGCCTGCACATTTGGAGCAAACCGCGCCAAACTATCAGAATACGGTCTTGAGAATGATTTGAAAAATTTGAATATAAAACTAATTGAAATTTCTAAAAATTGTTCCAATAAAAATTTTTTTGTCGCGGGAGATATCTCGCCTACCGGAAAATTCGTCGAACCTTTTGGAGATTTGAGTTTTGAAGAAGCAGTCGTTATATATAAAGAGCAGATTTCGAGTCTTGTTGAAGGCGGAGTTGATATTCTTGCGATAGAAACGATGATAGATATTCAGGAAACAAGGGCGGCATTAATAGCGGCTAAAGAAATCTGCGATTTGCCGGTTATGGTTACAATGACGTTTTCCGAAGATGGAAAGACTCTTACTGGGACGGATCCTCTTACGGCTTTGAATATTTTACAATCGCTCGGCGCTTCGGCTTTTGGATGTAATTGTTCGACCGGCCCTGAAGCGATGATAAAAATTATAAAAGAAATCAAACCGTATTCTAAAATACCTTTAATCGCAAAACCAAATGCCGGTCTGCCGGTTTTGAAAAACGGAAGAACCGAATTCAATATGAATTCTGAAGAGTTTGGCGAATATATTCCGGCTTTTATTGACGCCGGAATAAATATCATAGGCGGATGCTGCGGAACGACGAATGAATTTATAAAACAAATAAAAAAAAGAGTTGAAGGCGTAAAACCTTTAAAATTGGAAAATCAAAAAATCTCTTCTGTCAGTTCTGCGAGAAAAACTGTTTTTTTCGGACATAATTTTCCTTTGACTATTATCGGGGAAAGAATTAATCCGACTGGAAAAAAAGAACTTCAGGAAGAACTTAAATCAAATAAATTAAATATTGTAAGAAAGTTCGCTTCGGAACAATTGATTTCCGGAGCCGCAATACTTGACGTGAACGCGGGCGTTCCCGGGATTAATGAAAAAGAAAAAATGTTTGAAATAATCAGATTTCTAAGCAAAAATTTCGACGCTCCGTTATGCATAGATTCGTCCGATCCTGAAGTAATTGAAACCGCGCTGAGATTATATCCGGGTAAAGCTCTTATAAATTCTATATCTGCCGAACCGCATAAAACCGAAAAACTCCTTGAAGCCGCGTCGAAATACGGAGCAATGTTTATAATACTTCCTCTTAGCGGCAAAATTGTTCCGAAATCCGCCGCCGAAAGAATCGAGATAATCAATCAAATAATAAGCGAATCAAAAAAATTCGGATTTACCAATCTTGATTATGTCGTCGACGGACTTGTGATGACGATTTCTTCGAACCCTGATTCAGCGTTAGAAACCTTGAAAGTGATTGAGTATTGCTCGGAAAAATTGAAATGCAATTCGGTTTTGGGGTTATCCAATATATCATTCGGACTTCCTGAAAGAAGTTACGTTAATTCGGCTTTTTTAGTTATGGCGGCGTCTAAAGGTTTGACTATGACAATAGCGAATCCTTCGGACGAATTGCTTATAATAATGAAACGAGCGTCCGATGCGCTTTTAATGAAAGACAAGAATTGCGGAACTTATATTTCATTAATGAATAAAAAGAAATACGGACGCGAGGACTCCGTAAAAATTAATGACGGCGTTTTAGATCCCTGCGGACTTGTTTATAATTCAATACTTGAAGGCGATTCCGACAACATAGAGAGCCGAATTGATTCGGCTTTAAAATCGAAATCGAAAATCTCGCCTTCGGATTTAATTGATAAATATCTTATTCCTGCGATAACTAAAGTCGGCGAATTGTACGACCAAAAAAAATATTTTTTGCCGCAATTAATTTCAAGCGCTGAAACTATGAAAAAAGGATTTACGGTTCTTGAGCCGTATCTTTCCAAACGGGAAATTGAAACAAAAAAAATAACGATAGTGATGGCCACGGTCAAGGGCGATATTCACGATATAGGCAAAAATATAGTTTGTCTGATGCTGAAGAATTACGGAATCAACGTGATAGACTTGGGAAAAGACGCGACGGCGGAAAAAATAATAGAAACCGCGTTAAATCATAACGCTGATTTTATCGGATTGTCAGCTCTTATGACCACAACAATGCCGCAGATGAAAATAACCGCAGATTTGCTTAACCAAAAAAAATCCGGAATCAAAATCATAATCGGCGGAGCCGTTGTAACGCAAAAATACGCCGAAGAAATCGGAGTCTACGGTTATGCCGCCGACGCTTTCGCGGCTGTAAAACTGATTGAACCGGGACTATTGATTCCAAAATCGATTTAGTTTCCAAGCCGTATTTCCGGAAAAGGATTGAAACCATTTTTTGACGCAATCCTTTTCCGACGAAATTCGGCTTAGTCTTAGACAATTGACAAATCGGTTATTTTGTTTTTTTCTTCATCATTTCATGAAACGATTTTCCAAGCCGTTTAAGACCGGCTGAACAATCCAATTTGTCCAATATCACGTCGATTAAAAAAAGTTTGGTTTTATTTTCCAATGCGGCTGTCAAGGCATTTTCCAGTTCGCCTTCAGTAGTAACTTTAATCCCAGAGGCGTCGTCGCCTCCGCCAAACGCCGCGGGCAGCAAATGATAATTCCAGCGCTGAATATCATTATAAGCTCCGTCTTCGTGAAGAAGACGTTCAATCAAATAACCGTCATTGTTTAAAATAAAGATTATCGCGGAACTCCGCATTTTTATAAGCGTCGATACTTCCTGAGCGGTCATTTGAAACGCTCCGTCTCCCGTAAGAACTACCGGACGTTTTTTAGGTTCTGCAAGCGATACTCCAAGCGCGGCAGGCGAGCAATAACCTATGGACGAATAATAACATTGAACAATAAAATTACGCGCTTCTTCAATATGAAATTCAGGCGCCGCGCAAAATGCGTCTCCGGGTTCGGCAAGCAACACCATATCGTCGTTGAAAAACTGATTTAATCTTTCATAAAACCTTTCAGCGGATATTTTTCTGGAAGCTTCCGGTATAAATTTTTTCTTCTCGAAATTCAATTTTTCCGGTCTCGAATTTAAATAAGAGCGGACTTTGACTTCTTTAAAAAGACTGTTTATAAAATCTTTCAATTGAACATTATCATAGCGATTATCGCGTATTATGACGTTTCCTTCGCCTGCCGCTATCTGATTATTGGAATTTATGTTGCAACTGAATAATCCGGAATCAAGGTCCGTCATTTGAACGCCAAACGAAAGAACGCAATCGGATGATTCAACCTGATGTCGGATACTTTCGCCGCTCCATGCGCCTTGATATATTCCTATAAATTGCGGATGCAATTCAGGCAGCGCGCTTTTACTGCTCAGCATAGCGGCAAACGGAAGCTCAATATGCTCGATAAAACGCAAAGCGTCGTTTTGAATTCCAAAACGGACAAGTTCCGCGCCGACAAGAACAACCGGTTTTTTTGCCTGATTAATTAAATGCGCCGCTTCAGCTACGCTTTTCATTAAATTATCGCAATCTGATTTCGGATTTTCTGAAAATAATAACGGTTCAGGCGGGCGGCATTCGAGTCCGGACATATCCGCCGGCATCTCAATATAAACGGGAAGTTTATATATCAAAGCTTTTTGTATTACTCTGTCAATTTTTTCCGGAGCCGCCGCTGGATCATCCAGAATCACGGCGTCAACCGTTACTTTTTTAAAAACATCGAGTTGAGTATCGTAATCAGCTATTAAATGATGAACTAAAGCCCCGGTCTGTCTGCGGCGCCGCGCAGGCGCTCCGCTTATTATAATTATTGGAATATGTTCCGCATACGCTCCGGCGACTGCATTCAATAAACTCAACGCGCCAACCCCGTATGTAACTGAAGCGGCTCCGCATCCTTTCATTCTCGAATAACCGTCGGCCGCGTATCCGGCGTTTAATTCATTGCATGTCCCTATCCAGCTCAGCGGACTTTTTAAAACATCGTCTAAAAAATCAAGGGTATAATCTCCGGGAACTCCAAATATATGTTTAATTCCAGTTTCCTGTAATCTTTGTAAAAGATAAGTCGCGACTGTATAAGACTGATTTTTTTTATTATTCATATTAAAATCCCTTTAAAAAACTTTATTTTGAAATCGCTATCAATGTTTTATCGCTGTTACTGAATAGCAAAATTTCAATAACAAAGAATCATACATAAATTTGTTGGTTTGTCAATTTTTTTATTGTTTACAAATCTGATTATTTATTATACCATATTTTCCAAACTTGAAGGGTTTGAAAAACCTGAAGTGTTTGAATTTCTGATAACCGTATATGAGATGTAAACTCGGATAATGTATTAAGTGTAAAGTAAAGTTTTTCAAGGCATATATGAGCGCTTGTTAAAACTTCTAAAAAATTTAAAACTGACTTGTATATTATATTCTGGCAAAATTTTCATGATAGCGAAACAGCGGAACAAATTTGCTCTGACCATGAAAAGGGTGAATTGCAAAAAAATGTTACAAAGATCTTTGAAAAATCTTACAATTATTTTAGTTTTTAGTTTTATTTTTGTAATAATTTTCTTTTCGTTTAGTCAATTTGTTTATGGATTTTTCAGTTTGATTTTTTTTGTGGGTTTAGTTTTTTTTTGGTATTTGCGTTTAAAAGAAGATTTGATAATATATTATTTAAAAATAAATTTTGAGAGAATTCAATATTACTAAATGAAAAATAAAATATTGAAACTAATCGATTATCTTATTATTTCTGTTATTCTGTTATACGTTTTACACGGTCCTGTTTTTCGGTCAATTTATTGCGTTTTAACTGATAAGGGTTGTTATCAACATATCGTTTATTCAAGTTTGGATAGCGTGGTTTATTCTTTTTGTTTGTGCTATTTTTTTATCAGTAAATCCCTTTCGGTTTTTTTTCAAAAACATAAATTTAAATTAATTGTTTTATTAGAATTTATATTTTGTTACCTCCATTTTTTTTATGATACGTTAAAATATGATACTGATTTTTTTTTAATTGAAGATTTTCTTTGGTGTTTTTGTTTCAATTCTATACCTGTATTGACGATATCTTTATTGTTTAATGATATTATTAATAACAAAAATAAAAAATACTTAAGAAAAGGTATATTTATAGTT